>JAAZPT010000096.1 GCA_012797085.1 Christensenellaceae bacterium
ATCATTGTAAGCTCTTGTTGGCTTTCTATATCTTTAACCTCCAAGGCTGCCACTAAAAAATTTCCTACATAATTGCTTATCATTTGATCGATATATAGGGAAACCTCTATTGATAAACCTGTAACTCTTCTAAGCTTAGGCAATTCCATATCAGGGTCAAGGGAGGCTGTTAACAAATCCTTGCCGTAGTTTTCCGGAATCACTATAATTTCGTCAACCTTCATATTATAAACATCGTCTATCATTTTCTCTTCGTTGTTCTCTACCCGCATTACCGTTGCAGAGCTTTCCAGATGGGAAATGAAGGATTGTATTACAGGATCCTCTTCATCCTCATAAACAAGGCCGATTCTTAGATTTTTTATAACAGGATTAAACTGTTCATGAATGTAGTTTTTGCCATAATCCTTCCAACTGATAAGGGATAAAACAAGCAAAACAACAGAGCCTATAAGAGTCCATTTTCTGTTTAAAATAAGTCTGTAATATAATTTAAAAACTCGCATTATTCCTTAACCCTCCTAATTCCAACGGCAGTAAGTACTACTAATATTATTAAATAAACAGTTAAATAAGAAATAGTTTGATAAAACTGATTATAGGTAGGATAGAGTGACAGCTGATACAGTCCGTCCGTTACAAGAGCTACCGGGTTAATGATGTTAAAAAAGGGTATTTTTTCTCCTATCCAAATTTTAAGCTGCAAGCTTGCCACGCCCATCAATCCGCCGGTTAAAGCACCCACAATAGGTATTGCCATGGATATACCGTCAGCCCTGTCATCCGTCATTTTAAACAAGGAGGCTACAGCCATTCCAAGAAAAATGCTCACCAAGGTTCCCAAACTGATAAGAAGTATAACACTCCCATAATCCCTGCTTAGACCAATATCGCTTTTCCAGTAAAAGAAGAGCAATAAATACATCAATGCCAATGCGGGTATGCTTAAGGATATAAAGCTTGTGAACACCCTTTTGCCCATACCCACAGGGCTTATCATAAGCCTTTTTGAAGTAGCACTGCTATAACCCTCGTTTTTTCTTATTATCTGTATGCCTACACTCATAAAATAAAGGCATATATAGGCAAGGCTTACAAAAAAGTAGTGCACTTCGGGGTTAATTCTTTCTTTATATTCATTGATATAAACATCTTCACTGCCTAGAGCCCTAACTCTGTTTACAAGGGGCTCAACAAAATTTAAATCTCTACCCTGAAAGGCTTGCACCGTCAGCCTTACTGTAGCGTCCTTTGTTGTATGATAGGAGCTGTTAAAGGAGTTGAACACCTGATATACAACCTGTGAATTTATGTCACTTGCTTTTAAGGGATGTATGTATAGGCTGATATCCATTTGATTATCCCTGTTGTCAATATCCACCTTGGAGTCAATTTTTCCCTCTTTTAAAAGCTTTTGTACTGTGCTTTCCTCTCCAAAATAATAAAGAATATATTTTTCTTTGCCGTCCGTGTCGGTATTTACTTGAACAATCTCATCATTTTCAAGTTTTCCTTCAATTCCGACCTCGTTTAAAAAATTCATTACTTCTTTTTGCTCTAAAGCATTTCCTTGAATGCTAATGGCTACTTTAACCGGATCAAAGCTTTTGCTTTCATCTATTACCAAGCCCTCAAAGGCAAATAGGAACACAAGGCCAAGGGCAAAGGGAAGAAGCAGTGAAAACAAAAATCCGTCCTTGCTTTTAACATGAATTTTGGAAATATAACTGAAAAGATGCTTAAACATTGTCCCTCAGCTCCTTACCGGTAATTTCTAAGAACACGTCATTTAATGAAGGTTTTTTAACTGTAAGATCTACAAAGCTGATGTTGTTTTCATTCAAAATTCTTAAAAGCTCTATCAATCTGCTGGCTCCTTTATTAAACCCAACCTTGAGTATGCTGTTCACGGCATCATATTCGCAGGAATCTACACCTTCCGTATTGCCGATTTCCTTTATTAAGGCATCTGAAATATCGTATATTTTCGCCTCTACTATTTCGCCCTTTAAAGACATTTCCGTTATTTCATCCACAGTTCCCATTACCAAGGTTTTTCCCTTATCCATAATGGTAAGCCTGTCGCAAATCTCTTCAACCTCTTCCATGTAGTGGGTTGTATAAACAACCGTCTTGCCGTTCCTTGCAAGCTCCTTTATGTTTTCAAGTATATGGTACCTGGACTGAGGGTCAACAGCTACTGTAGGCTCGTCTAAAATAATCAGCTCAGGCTTGTGTGCTATGCCGCAAGCAAGATTGAGTCGCCTTCTAAGGCCGCCGGAAAGTTTTTTTGGTTTATATTTTTCAAACTTTTTCATACCTACAAATTCAATGGCTTCTTCAACATAGGCTTTGCGTGTTTTTTTGTCTTTAATATAAAGTCCGCAAAAATAGTCTATATTTTCTCTAACGGTAAGCTCATCGTAAACCCCTATATCCTGCATTACAAGGCCGATTTTTTCTTTGAGCCTGTTGTTGGTACGGCTCATTTTTTCCCCAAACAGTTTTACCCCTCCGTTATCAAAGGAAATAAGGGATAACATGCAGTTAATGGCGGTGGTTTTTCCACAGCCGTTAGGACCTAAAAGCCCATAAATTTCACCCTCTTTAACTTCCAGGTTTAAATAATCGAGGGCAACAACTTCCTTATATCTTTTAACAATATCTTTCATTTCTACTATCATAATCAATACCTCCTTGCTTCTATTATCTAAAAAATTCATACAAATACTATTGTCAAAAGTCACTGATTTTAAATGACATTTGTCAATTCGTTCGTATTTAATATATAATAATAAAAGAGTTGTTGAAGGAGGTGGAAAAAATCAAAAAGCTGGCATTTCATATTACAATAAGGCTTTCAATAATAGCTTGCATATCAATTTTATGGATGCATGCAAACAATGATCTGTCAAAGGTTATTGGCAATGCTACTATAGTAATAATACTTTGCATGTTTGAAATGTTTTTTTACTTCAAAAAAGAAAAAGCTCAAGGAATAAGGGCAAACATTCCAAAGATTATAGTATATGCCGTGTTCTCCATACTTATTATTACGGACAACAGCTTTTGTTTTTTTATTCCGGCAATTCTTTACGGTAATATTTTAGATACCGATAAATCGCCTTGGGTTTTTTTGATATTTTGGCTTTTGGGCTTTGTTTCAGGCATGGGCATATTAACAATTACCTGTTTAGTTTTATTGGCTTTTATTGCGTCGCTTTTAAACAGCTCCTTATACAATCTTGAAAATCTAAATCGCAGCTATTATACTCAAATTGACAATTTAAGATACATGAACGAAAAAATGAAAAGTGAGCAAGCTTTGCTTATTGAACTTCAGGACAATAACCTTATTGAAGCAAGAAACGAGGAAAGAAGAAGGATTACATCGGAAATTCACGATAATTTAGGCCACGACCTGAGCGCCTCCATAATTGAGTTGGCAGCCATGGAATATGATGTGCAAGATGAAAAGCTTAAAAAGAGGCTTGAAAACATCAGAAACCTCCTTTCCGAAGGTATGAATTCCGTTAGAAAGGCCATACACAACGAGCATGACCATGCCCTGGACTTGAACGCTACAATACAATCCTATGTAGATTCCTTTCAAAAGGCCGATATTAAATATACTTTTAATGTTAAAACAATGCCCAACATTCAAGTGAAGCACTCATTAACAAACATAATTAAAGAAGCATTAACAAATATAAACAAGCATTCAAATGCGGATAAGGTTTCCCTTAAATTTCAGGAAACCGCCAACGAATGGATTTTGCTTATATACGACAACGGAAAGAATATACAATATTCAAGCAAAAGCACGGGTCTTGGACTGTTAAACATAGAAGAGAGGGTAAACAGGCACGGTGGCGCCATGAACATTTCCGTTGCAAACGGTTTTAGAATTTTTATAAGAATACCTAAGGAGGGAAACTGTTGAGACTTTTAATTATAGATGATGATCCCCTTGTTACAAACGGTATTAAGGTTATTATAGAAGGGGAATCCCAAAAAAGGGGCAAAAACCTTGAGGTTTGCGGCCTGGGGAAGAACGGCCGTGAAGCTGTAAATCTTTACAAGGAGCATAAACCAGACATTGTTTTAATGGATATTAGAATGCCTGAAATGGACGGTATTGAGGCAGGCAAAGCCATAATTCAGCAGGATAAAAAAGCAAAAATTATATTCCTTACAACATTCCTTGAAGATGAATATATAATAGATGCCCTTAAAATAGGAGCAAAAGGCTATATATTAAAAACCGATTTTCAAAGCATATATCCCGCTTTGGAGGCCGTTATGAGCGGGCAAAATATTTTTGGCGATGCCATTATAGAAAAAATCCCCGGATTTTTACAGGAATCCAACGTTGATGATATACCCGAACTTAACGACAAGGAGAATGAAATTGTATACTGGATTGCCCAAGGGCTGAACAACCGTGAACTAGCCGAAAAACTATATTTTAGCGAGGGCACTGTAAGAAATTATATCTCCATAATACTTGAAAAATTATCCCTTAGAAACAGAACGGAAATTGCAATTTTTTATTATAAAAACCACTCATGAATAAAACATTTTAAACGGATATTATTATATAAAAACTGCCTTTTTTTTGCAGCAGTTTTTTACATTTAATTTACTGAAATAGTTAAAAAATTTTATTTAACAGACGTACCATAATAATAGTTCTCGCACTAAAAAAGAAAAGGAGCATATATATTTATGAAAAAAAACATTAAAACCCTGTTGCTGTTAGTGTTAGCCGCTGTTATTATGCTGTCTTCCACTACATTAGCTGCAGAAAGTCGTTTAGAACTTTTAGCACGCAACGCCACATGGAAATACTTGGATGACGGAACTGATTTAGGTAAAAACTGGGCAGAGAATATTGATTCTTCAAGCTGGAAAGAAGGAGCAGCTCCCCTCGGTTTTGGGGACGATGTATCCGAAACCGACCCCACATTGCCCTTAGCTACAGAAGTTAGCTTTGGTGACGATGAGAACAACAAACATATGACCACATATGTTGTGTCCGAAATAGACGTACCCGCCCTTGACGGCTATGTAGGCATAGAGTTTTACATACACGTGGATGACGGTGCCGTAGTTTACATGAACGGCAAGGAAATTTTTCGCCGCGGCATAGATGAAGGTATTGATGTGGTATATACCACAGGCGCAAAGTTTAAGCCTAAGGAAGAAACCTTTGTTCTACCCTTGGCAGACCTGCCCCTCGTTGTAGGCAACAACGTTATTGCCGCAGAAGTACATCAAGATGACGGCACCTCCAGCGATCTTTGGTTTGAATTAGGTATGGTTGCCATTGATGAAACAGCTTTAGTTCCACCGGTTGACTATACCGCTACAGCACTACCCAACCCGGATGTTGAAGTGGGCGAGATTAGCCGTTTAGTAATGACTTACAACGGAGACACCTCCACACAGATGGGCTTTACCTGGTACACCAGCCAAGCATCCGTAGGGACCGATTTAGAAGTTATACCTGAAACGGAAGCTATTGAACCGGATTTTTCCTACGCACAGAAATACACAGGTCGCTTTTATATGTCCACAAACGCTCCCGAATATCTGTTACATAAAGCTGTGGCTACAGACTTGATACCCGGCACTACCTATGCCTTCCGCGTAGGAGATGCAAAACTCGGTTTATGGAGCCAAAAAGGCCTATTTACCACAGACAACCGCGATGGCGAATTCACCTTTATAAATTTAGCTGACCCTCAAGCGAAAAACTTGGAGGAAGCCGAATTATCCGCAAGCACTTTCGGTATAGCCAATGATACAGTAGACTGCGCTGATTTTATGGTGGTAAACGGCGACATAGTAGATACGGGTATGAAGGAAGAACAATGGGGCTGGGTAATGGACTCCGCAAAAGACACCCTCTACAACTTGCCCTTTATGGCAGTAGCCGGCAACCATGACGAGGATAACCAATCTTTCTACGAGCATTTCAATGTAGAACCTGTTGAAGGTTCCTCTACCAAAACCGGCGTATATTTCAGCTTTGACTATGAAAACACTCACTTTATAATGCTCAACACAAATGAAGATTCCCCGGAATATGCCGACTTTACCCCCAGACAAATTGCCTGGTTGAAACAGGATGCAGCCCAAGCAAAAGAAAATGGCGCAGATTGGATAATTGCTGTATTGCACAAAGGCCCCTACACAACATCCAACCACGCAACAGACGGCGACATTATGGATGCAAACGGCGTACGTACATTGGTAGCTCCCATACTTGCAGAGGCAGGTATTGACCTTGTACTTCAAGGCCATGACCACATATACGCAGTTTCAAAGCCCATAAATGAAAAAGGCGAAGCTCAGGAGCCAACAATGGTTGAAATACCTTATGATCATTTTTCCGTAAAACATATGGAAAATCCCGAGGGTGTAGTTTATATGATTCCCAGCACTGCCGGCCCTAAGGTATACTATAAAAATAAGAAAATTGAAGGCTTGGACCCCACATATTATGATAAGTTCCTTAACGCTCCGGAACACAGCGCTGCCAAGTATGCTACCGAAGAGGATACAGATCGTCCTCCACGCAGCATAATTCAAAACTTTGTTGAAATAAACGTAACTCCTGAACGCATTACGGCAATAGTTTATGAAATTGATCGCAACCAAAGTGATACACCTTATGTATTAGACAGTTTCGGTATTGTTAAAAAATAAAAGCAAATAAATTAAAGCGAGGAAAGGATTATACCTTTCCTCGTGTTTTTTTATTTACTTTATTCTCAATGGAATCTAGGTTAAAAATTGTTTTCATCTTCTAAAAAATCTTGTGCTTATATCAATATTACTTATAAATTTGATTACCGTTGACTGCCAATTTATTTGTTTAACAAATAATCATATAAAATTTTCCTATTTCATAGCTTATTTTTATACATCATCAACGAGGCACGCTTTTTAGTTTTGGACAATTAGCAAAAGCATCTTTACCAATCTTTGTAGAATTACCCCACAATATTACATTTTCTAGATTAGAACAACCTTCAAAAGCATAGTCACCGATGTATTCCGTTCCACTGGGAATGCTAATTTCTTCTAAACTAGTGCAACCACGAAAGGCAGAATTGCCAATGTTTGTATCTCCCCAAAGGAGTATGTCATCCATATCCGTACAAGCCTCAAAGGCAGATTCTTCAATGACCTTACAACTGCTTGGAATACTAATAGAATCCAAACTATTACAATTTTTAAAAGCTTTTTTTCCAATGTTAGTAATATCCCCCCATATAAGAACACTGCTCATATTAACGCAGTTTTCAAAAGCAGATTCCCCAATATATGTTGCACTGCTAGGAATACTTATTTGAGATAGTTTTGTACAATTTTTGAATGTGTTTTTTTCAATGCTAGTAGGGTCTCCCCAAATGA
>JAAZPT010000011.1 GCA_012797085.1 Christensenellaceae bacterium
ATCGGGGGCTTTATCGCCTATATTTAAATATTCCGCCATAATAATTCTCCTTTGTTTTTATAATTTTTATATAAACATGTTTAAGCTGTGCTAAACATTTTTATCCTCTAAAAGCAGGTTATAAAGGCAGGGTTTTAAGTTGAATTCCGCCATTAAAGCCTCAACTTCACCAAGCATTTGCTGTTTTACTTTATTGGGTATTTTGCTTAGCCTTGCCCTTATAAGCAGGTTTTTGGGGGTATGGGCCAAATCCACAAACTCCAATAATTGAACTTTATAACCGGCATAGGCTAACAGATTACTGCGAATAATATCCGTGTACAGGGCGGATATTCTTTCCTTAGCTATACCGTAACGGCTTATTATGGGCAATGTGTTTGGTTTAATCTGACTGTTGAGTTCATGTTGGCAACAGGGCACTGAAAATATCATATTAGCACCCCATTGTATAGCGTTGTACAGGGAATAATCCGTTGCGGTGTCGCAGGCATGTAGGCTTATAACCATATCCACAGGTATAGTGGGCTTATAGCCGTTTATATCCCCAAGCTCAAAACGCAGGTTTGTATAATCATATTTTTGTGCGGCAATGTTGCAGTTTTTTATAACATCCTTTTTTAAATCCAAGCCCAATATATTTACATTGATTTTTTTAATAACAGTAAAATAGTAATACATTATAAATGTGAGGTAGGATTTTCCGCAGCCGAAATCTATAATGTTAAGGCTTGTAAAGTTTTCATCTTTTATATAATCATCAATGAGCTCTATAAACTTGTTTATTTGCCTGTACTTATCGTACATGGCCTTTACAACTTTACCCTCTTTTGTAAATATGCCCATATCCACCAAAGGGGGAATTATAGTGCCTTCGGGCAGCAAATAATTTTTTTGCCTGTCATGGCTGATTATTATTTTAGGAGCCGTTGATTTGTTTAATTCTTTGCTTTTATAAAACATTTTGCCGCTTTTGCTGAAAGTAATTATATGCTCAAAATTGTTAGCCCATATATTAAATTGTTTATAGCGGCCAAACAATGTATAAATATACTCCAAAGGCTTTGCGGTATTTTCATGAAATACCTGTTTATCCGTATAGTTGGATATTTGATATATATTGTTTAAGGGTCTTATATCAATTTTTCTATAATTTTCACCCTGTTTGGGGTTACTTATTACAGCCTTTAATATATCGCCCTTTATGCTCTCTAAAATTTTTTTAAAATCTTCCATAAAGCCCACTTCTTTCGTGTTTTATGAACTTATTATACCATAGTTTTTAGGGGATAAAATATTTTTGTGTGTTATAATGTTTTTGTAGGGAAAAGATGTTTTAGGGGGATATATGTTTAAAAGGAAAGCTAAAATAGAATATGTGCCGAAGTTTGAGGATATAAACTTTGATGCCCTAAACGAACTTTTAGAGCACCATAATATAAACAATGCCATTGATAATACAAGTTGGGACGATTTGGATATGAACCGTGTTTTTTACAAGCTGAAGGGCACGGTTACTTCATCGGGAGATGAAAGCCTTTACACCCAACTGCACAATATAGACGGAATGGCAAACAGCAATCAAATTTGGGATTACTTTCAAAATAATAAAGATGTTGTCAATTACATAGTATCCAAGCTAAAAATGGCAAACAGGCTTGATTTTGATTTTAAATATACAATTAAAAACGGCTTTAAAATGCCCTTTACGGATAAGTTTTTAAGCATAATTTTTGGAATATTGCCAAGCCTTTTTGTAATTTTGGCAATAATATTTAAAATAGATCGTTTTATTATGTTTGCCCTTTTAAGTTTTTTTACAAACATGTACTATTATTACAGGTTTGAAAAAAAGTATAGACAGCTTTCAAGCACAATTTATTATTTAAATGCCATGCTTTTTGCGGGGGATAAAATTACAAAGGAAAAACTTCTCAGCCATGTAAACAAGGCTTATGATATTGAAGCAAAATTTAGCCCTTTTAAAAACCTGTTAAAGCGACTGGGTACAATAAACTTTTTAAATAAGTTGGATTTTTTTGGCGACTATCTAAACATATTTTTTATGATAAAGCCTATAAACAATGTAATAGCATCCGGCATAATAATTAGCGACACGGATAAGCTCTTTGATTATTTAGATATAATAGGCCGTATAGATATGGATATTGCCCTTTCCAACTTCTACTACAAAAACATGGATGCACTTTGCATACCGAACATTACACAGAAAAAACAAATTGAGGCGGAGGGTATATATCATCCCCTTATAAAAAATGCTGTAGCTAACGATATAGTTTTTAATACAAGCTTAGCAATTACAGGCTCCAACATGAGCGGCAAATCCACATTTTTAAGAACGATAGGCATAAATGCTTTATTGGCTCAAAGTGTAGGTTTTGCCTTTGCAAAAAGCCTTAGCATGCCTAAAATGAACATTGTAAGTAGCATAAATATAAAGGATGATGTGCTTGAAGGCACAAGCTATTTTATGCAGGAGTCCATAGCCATAAAACGCATGGTGCAAAATGTTGAAAACAATATACCATCCCTATTTTTGATTGATGAAATATTTAAGGGCACCAACCCCAGTGAGCGCATAGCCGCCGCCAGCGAAATATGTAAAGTGCTTGATACGGACAACTCCATACTTATAGTGGCAACCCATGACCTTAACCTGTTGCCCCTTATACCTAAGTATCAAAAATATTACTTTACAGAAGATGTTAGCGATGATGATATTAAATTCTCCTATAAAATACAAAAAGGCGTAGCAAGTAAACGCAACGCCATTAAAATACTAAAGTATTTAAAATATCCCGATTATTTAATTGATAA
>JAAZPT010000097.1 GCA_012797085.1 Christensenellaceae bacterium
AAAGGGTGAAATAAGAACATTAAAAACAAATATAATTGATGTTTTTGAAAAACAATATCCCCTTGATATAAATGTCATCGTTAATAATAGAAATATAGTTTTAGGTGATGCATTAGATTTATCCATTAGTAGTTGGCATGGAAATGAAGCCACACCCCACACGCATGCCTGTTATGTATATTGCAATAATAAAATTGTAGAGAAATTCCCATATAAACAGGCGGAGTGGAAACACTCATTACTTAAGTCATTATATAATACAGAAATGTCCTACACGCCAAAAAGTCCGGGCAAATATAAGTTTGTGTTGTTTGCAAAGGATGCAGCGGGCAATATAAAAACATATACCACAGATGAATTTTCAGTAACGGCATCCCCTTTGGAATTACGTGCAAATGTAGGCTTTAAAAAGTACCAAACAGGTTCAGTGGTAAATATAACAGCCCGGGCAAGCGGGGGCTCAGGGAAATACCAATATGCCTACTATGTTTTTAAGGAAAATGCCGTAATAGAAAAGTTTGGCTATACGGCCAATGCGCAATTTAAATACACCCCCAAAAGTGCGGGTACATATTATGTGCTCGCCTTCGTAAAGGACAGCCTTGGTGCTATTAAAACAAATGCCACCTCTGAGTTTTATGTAGAAACTTATCCTTTAAATATTGAATTATATTCAGAGTCTTTTAATAAAATAGTTTATTGCGGAGCATATCCCGAAGGAGGGGTAGCGCCATACAAATATGCCTACTATATATATAAAAATAATACTCTTGTGGAAAAATTTCCCTATATTGATGGTGAAGTGGATATATATGGTTATTATAATGATTTTTAT
This sequence comes from Christensenellaceae bacterium, assembly GCA_012797085.1. GTDB lineage: Bacteria > Bacillota > Clostridia > Christensenellales > Aristaeellaceae > JAAZPT01. Next base: position 836 of record JAAZPT010000097.1, read on the forward strand.
TATAACCCCAAAAACTCAGGCAAATATAAGGTGCTCGTTTTTGTAAAGGATTCTGCGGGTACAATAAAAACAAAAACAACGGAAGAATTTGAAATAAACTTAGATTTAAAACTTAATCGAACCCCCGAAATAGAAAACAGTATAACTTTAGGCAATGCAATAAATGTAAAAACATATGCAATATATGGAGAAGGTTTTTATAAATATGCCTATTATATATATAAAAATGGTGCTTTATTGCAAAAACTACCCTATACAAACAATGCAAACCTTGCCTATAAGCCAAAAACCACAGGTATATATAAAATATTGGTGTTTGTAAAGGATGATGCCGGCGAAACTGTTTATGGTTTTAGCAACGAATGTACTGTTAAAGCTGCCTCAAATCTAAAATTTACAAATGCGCAAATTCCTGAAACAGCCGTACTCAATGAATTAATTGCTGTTGAGGCCTATGCCCAAGACGGTATTGCCCCTTACCAATATGCATATTACATATATCTTAACAACAATATAATTAAAAAAACAAACTATTCCGAGTACAATAAAACTTATAAATTTACAGCAACAAAAGCCGGTGATTATAAAGTTTCCGCTTTTATAAAGGATGCAACAGGAGCCATAGTATATGGAACATCTAAAACCTGTAAAGTTTCAAACAATCCGCCAAGCAATTATCAAGATATGACTTTATATACTTATAGAGTTGAAACATACTCATCAAGTTTATATATGGAGTTTATGGTTAGAGGAGGCATGGGACCCTATCAATGTGCTTATTACATATACAAAGACGGAATAAGAATAAAAAACACACCTTA
>JAAZPT010000098.1 GCA_012797085.1 Christensenellaceae bacterium
TGCATGTTATTTTCCTCCGTTATTGTCTTTAAATATTTCGGCTATTTTAGCCATACCGGTTTTAATAGTATCTATATCGCTGTTTGTAAAGTTAAGTCTCAATGTGTTTTCTCTGCCGCCATCGGTATAAAAATGTGTTCCCGGTACATAGGCAACATTGTTGCTAACGGCGGTATTTAAAAGCTCCGTTGCATTTAGACCTTGGGGTAATTTTACAAATATGAACATGCCGCCTTCAGGTTTTGTATATTTTGTACCTTCCGGAAAATCCTTCAAAGCATCAAGCATTGTTTGCATTTTAATGCTGTAATCTTCTTTAATTTTTTCAATTAAATCATCAAGCAAATTTTCCCTTAAAAATTTATCTACAATAGCTTGGGTTAAATTAGCAGTATGTAGGTCGGAAGATTGTTTGCCTATAGTGCACTTTCTAATAATTGTATTTTCGCCTACCATATACCCTACACGCATACCGGGGGATATTATTTTTGAAAAACTGCCTAAATAAACGACATTACCGGTTTTATCAAAACTTTTTATTGTGGGCAAGCTTTCACCGCTAAAGCGCAAATCTCCATAAGGGTCATCCTCGGCAACAATAAATCCGTATTCTTCAGCTAAAGCTACAATTTTTTTACGCCTTTCAAGGCTTAATGTAGTACCGCCCGGGTTTTGAAAAGTAGGTATTATATAAAGCATTTTGGGTTTGTACTTTTTAATAGCAGCTTCGAGCTCGTCTATAATAATACCGTCATTATCGCAATCAACGCCTACAAGCTTAGCTTGGTATAGACGCATTGCCTGCATATTGCCTAAAAAGGTAGGGTTTTCGGTTATTATAACATCACCGGGGTTGATTAAGGCCTTGCAAAGCAAGTCCATGCCTTGGGTTGAACCGGTAGTGGGCAAAACCAGGTTGTTGCTTAAATCAAAGGCATGTTTGTTTTTTAAATAGTTTGATAAGGATTCTAAAAAGGGTGGATAACCCTCAGTTGCACCATATTGCAATATGCGTTTGCCATCCTCTTTTATAACTTTTGCAGCAATTTCGCCCACTAAATCATCGGGCAAAGCTTTTGGGGAAGGATTGCCACCGGCAAAGGATATTACACCGGGTCTTGCAATCAATTTAAAAATTTCGCGTATGGCGCTGCCACTTATGCCATCAAACCTATCAGCAAAATTGGGTATCATATTAAACCTCCTAAAAATAAAAAACGCCACCCCCTATGGGGAAGGCGACATAATGCCACGGTACCACTTCCGTTTATCTATAAAAAGACCTTACATGTTTTTCATGTTACGCTGTATACGGCGTACCGTCATTGCCTACTACCATTTCAACAATGGGCTCCTAAGTGTATTCACATTAAACCACTATTCCCTTTCACCAAACAGGAACTCTCTAAAAGTTTAATTAATGTTACTTGCCTTATTCATAGCATTTTTATTATAAATATAATAAATAAGCCTGTCAAGTTAAACATATAAACATATAGTTAAATTTTTATATAAAAAAGGCTTTTATTGCAGTTTTTTTGTATGTGAAGTATAATAATAAGATAATCTATTGTTTTTGGAAGGTGATCTATTTGTCAAACGATTTACAAATTGCTCAAAAGGCACAGCTAAAACCTATTGTCGAGATAGCAAAAAAGCTTAATATAGATGAAAATCAACTTTCTATGTATGGTAAATATATAGCAAAGCTTGATGTAAATTCAATTAAAGATAAAGGAAATAAAGCAAAACTAATATTAGTTACAGCTATGCATCCTACTCCGGCCGGCGAAGGCAAAACAACTATAAGCGTTGGCTTGGCGGATGGTTTACAATATATTGGTAAAAAAGCCATGATAGCACTTAGGGAGCCGTCTTTGGGTCCGGTGTTCGGCATAAAAGGTGGTGCAACAGGTGGTGGCTTATCCCAAGTACTGCCGATGGAAAACATAAATCTTCATTTTACAGGTGATTTACATGCCATTACAGCGGCGAACAACTTGCTTGCAGCTATGATAGATAATCATATTCAACAGGGCAATCAGTTACAAATAGACCCGAGGGAAGTAACGTGGCATAGATGTCTTGATGTTAATGACAGGCAACTGCGCCAAATAATATCCGGTTTAGGTGGAAACAAAAATGGAGTACCTCGTCAGGATAGTTTTGTAATAACAGCTGCAAGCCAAATTATGGCTACATTTTGCCTTTCAAGTACATTAGAAGATTTAAAACAAAACCTTTCAAATTTAGTAATTGGAAAAACTTTCAATGGGGAATTTGTTACAGCGGGGCAACTAAATGCGGCTGGGGCAATGACTGTGTTGCTTAAGGATGCTTTTGCTCCAAACCTTGTACAAACAATAGAAGGCACTCCTTGCCTAATGCATGGCGGTCCCTTTGCAAATATCGCCCATGGCTGCAATAGTATAATTGCAACAAAAACGGCTATGAACTTAGCAGATTATGTTGTTACGGAGGCGGGGTTCGGAGCGGACTTGGGTGCGGAGAAGTTTATAGATATTAAATGCCGTAAGGCGGATATATTCCCCAATGCTGTTGTAATTGTAGCTACAATAAGGGCATTAAAATACCATGGTGGTGCCAAGGAATATAATGTTGAAAACCTTGATTCTCTAAAAGAGGGTACCAAAAACCTTATTGCTCATGTACAAAGGGTAAAAGCTGCATACAATATACCTGTAGTTGTTGCATTAAACAAGTTCTATATGGATACAGAGGCGGAGATTGATTTATTAAAGGCGGTAATGCTTGAAAATAACATTCCTTGTGAAATTAGCAATGCCTATGTTGAGGGTGGCAAGGGAGCGCAAAATTTAGCTCAAACGGTTTTAAATATTATTGAAGAAAATTCAAGCCCCAAACCCCAGTATGCTTATGATTTAAACATCGGTTTAAAAGCTAAAATTGAAACTTTGGCAAAAAAAATATATGGTGCGGATAATGTAGTGTATACCGCAAACTCCAATAATATAATAAATGATTTGGAAGAAAGGGGTTTTGGCAATTTACCCATATGTGTAGCTAAAACACAATATTCTTTCAGTGATGATGCTAAAAAATTAAACTGTCCCAAAGGCTTTGAAATAACCGTTAAAAACCTTGAACTTTCATCCGGTGCAGGTTTTGTAGTAGTTTACACCGGCGATATTATAGCTATGCCCGGCTTACCTAAAGTTCCCGCGGCAAATAATATAAATATAGATGAAAATGGCAATACTATTGGCCTATTTTAAAGGAGATTATTAAAGGAGATTATTAAAGGAGATTGTTATGGTAGATTTACAACATGAATTAATTAGGATTTTACGAAAGGATTGCAGGGTTCCTTTAGAGCAACTTGCAATAATGACCGGTAAAGATGTTAATGAGGTTGCAGAAGCATTGCAACAACTTGAAGATGACAAAATTATTTTAAGATATGTGCCCATTATTAACTGGGATAAAACCGATAGATCTTTTGTTGAGGCAATGATAGAAGTAAAAGTTACGCCCCAAAGGGAGCAAGGCTTTGATGCTTTAGCTTCAAGGCTTTATCATTTTAATGAGGTTAAAGGCTTATATTTAATGAGTGGTGAATATGACCTTTTACTTATGGTTGAAGCAGCCGATTTAAAGTCCTTAGCCTTATTTGTAAGTGAAAAACTTTCAACCTTTGATACTGTAATAAGTACATCAACAAGCTTTGTATTAAAGCGCTACAAATCAGAAGGTGTCATTTTTGAACAAGTAGAAACTGATGATAGGCTGGTGGTTTCACCGTGAGTTTGGACTATTCAAAATATTTAAATTCTAAAATTGTTAATGTGCCCAAATCGGGAATACGTAAGTTTTTTGATGTTGCTTCAACTATACCGGGAGCAATATCCTTGGGTGTAGGTGAGCCGGACTTTATAACTCCCTATCATATACGCAATGAGGCTATTGTAAGCCTTGTTCAAGGCAAAACACAGTATACTTCAAATTCCGGCAATGAAAGCCTTAGAAAAGAAATTGCCTATTATATGCATAGCAGGTTTGGGGCAAAGTATGACCCTAAAACGGAAATTATTGTAACAATAGGTGCAAGTGAAGCTATAGATTTAGCTCTTAGGGTACTGGTTGAAAACGGAGAGGATGTTCTTGTTCCGGAACCAAGCTATGTAAGCTATAGCCCTAATGTAGTGTTTGCCGGTGGCAATCCTGTACCCATCGTCACAGATGCCGATAACGGTTTCAAGCTTACCGCTGAACAGTTGGAAAAAGCTATTACCCCTAATACAAGGGCAATTATAATGCCCTATCCAAATAATCCCACAGGGGCAATTTTAAGCAAAAAAGAGTTGGAAGAAATTGCCAAGGTTATTATAAAGCACGATATTATTGTAATAAGCGACGAAATTTATGCTGAACTTAACTATTCTGATGAGCCTCATATTGCTGTTGCTGCAATAGATGGAATGTGGGAAAGGACTATTACAATAAATGGCTTCAGCAAAGCTTTTGCTATGACCGGTTGGCGTATAGGTTATGTTTGTGCTCCTGAACCCTTTTTAAGTCAAATGTTAAAAATACACCAATATACAATTATGTGTGCATCCACTCAAAGCCAAATAGCTGCTGAAAAGGCGCTAAAAACCGGCAGAGAAAACAACTATGAGGATGTTAGGCTAATGAAGGAAAGTTATAATCAACGTCGTAGGATTATGGTGCACGGTTTTAAACAAATTGGCTTTGAATGCTTTGAGCCTATGGGTGCTTTTTATATTTTTCCATCAATTAAAAAGCTTGGCATATCCAGTGATGAATTTTGTACAGAATTATTAAAGGCTAAAAAAGTGGCTTGCGTGCCGGGCACGGCTTTTGGTGCAAGTGGCGAGGGCTATATTCGTTGTAGTTATGCTACATCTGAGGAAAAACTAATTAAAGCCTTGGAATTAATTGGTGAATTTGTTAATGCCCTCTAAAGGAGGAATTATGAAGAAGATAATTATTTTATTACTTATATTACTGCAAATATTTAATTTAGCTATTGCAGAGGAAGAAATAAGCTTAAACGATATTTTAAAAATAGATGAGGATTCGGACCAAGGCGTGGTTATAGAAGCAGAAGACATTCCGGAATTCTTCAAGGAGCCGGATATTCATGAGGCGGACGGTTCAGTTCAAATTGTAATAACAGCCGCCGGAGATGTTACAATAGGTGGCGATGTTCGTAGTAAAAAGAAATCCCTTTTCGATAAGGAGCTTGAAAAGCAAGGGGGAGATTTAGGCTTCCCTTTCAGGAATGTTTTGGATATTTTTCAAAATGATGATATGACCCTCGTAAATTTTGAGGGAACTCTAACAACAGCACCAATAAACAGGGATAAGAAAAACAATCAATTTTTGTTTTCGGCACCGCCTGAATATGTGGAGATGCTTACGAAATCCAGCATTGAAGCTGTAGCCCTTGAAAACAACCACGTTTTAGATCATGGTGAAGCGGGACTTGAGGAAACTATTAAAACCCTTGAAGAAGCGGGAATTGTTTATTCAACGGCAAAACAAATGGGGGTTTATACTGTAAAAGGCGTAGATATTGCCATGCTATCCTATCAAACATTTAATGGTTTATATCCAAAATTGTTTGAGCAGGTCCCTGAGGATGTAAAAGCTGCTAAAGAGAAATTCCCAATAGTTATAACAAGCTTCCATTGGGGTGAAGAGAAGGACTATTGGCCTAATAAAAACCAACAAAAGCTTGGTAAAATTGCAGTGGATGCGGGTGCTGATTTGGTGCTTGGTCATCATAGCCATAGAATTAACCCTATTGAGGAATATAAAGGTAAATATATAGTTTACTCCTTGGGCAATTGCAGTTTTGCAGGTAACAACAAGCCTAGTGATATGTCTACATTTATGTTTCAAATTCGTTTTAAAGTGCTCAATGGTGTAGCGGCATATAACGGTTTTAGAATTATACCTGCAAGAATTTCATCAAGAACGGATTATAATGATTTTGCAATTACGCCCTATGATAAACAAGTTAATATTGAATTTTTACTAAGTACATTGGAAAAAAACGGCAAACATATAGAGAATCCGGTTGAATATTATCCAACAGATTGGTAGAGCTTATACATAGAATTTTATAAAAAATCCATAATTATTGATGAGCAATTAGCCTAAATTTTCGTGTGTTGCTTATGAAATTGTGGAAAATAAAGGCGTAGAGAAGCTCTACTTAATAGGAAGTAGAGGTTTGTCTATGGCCTTTTATATTAAAAAACAAATTGAAAAATTTAAAGTATTTGTGCGTAAATATATGTTGATATGAAGGTTTGTATTCAAAGTTTTTAAGGTGTGATATTTTGGCTTTACCTAATTGTAAATATTTGTTTGGCAATATACATATGTATGCGGTAATGATATTTTTAGGTGTTATTGCAGCTTTGTTTGTAAGCATTAGTGAGGAAAAACGCAAAAAATTACCTAAGGATACCGTTGTTGATTTTGTTATTTGGGCTATTCCTTTAGGGATAATAGGAACAAGACTATACTATGTTTTATTTAATTTAAGCTATTTTTTAAAAAATCCAATTGAAATACTATATATATGGAACGGTGGCCTCGCCATATATGGAGGAATAATAGCAGGTTTTTTAGTAATGGTTGTTTTTTGTAAAAAAAGAAAAATCAAACTGGCCATAATGTTAGATACTGTAGTTTGTGGTGTTGTTCTTGCTCAAGCCATAGGCCGTTGGGGTAATTATTTTAATGTTGAAGCCTTTGGCCGTGAAGTTATAAATGAGAGCTTTCAGTTTTTTCCCTTTGCCGTGTTAGTGCCTAAAAATGGTGATTATGTATGGCATATGGCAACATTTTTTTATGAGTTTGTTTGGAATATTTTAAGCTTTGCTTTGATTTGGCTTAATCGAAAAAAACTTAAAAAAGATGGAGATGCTTTTCTTTTTTATCTGTTACTTTACGGTGCCGGCCGTAGTGTAATTGAAGGACTCAGAACGGATAGTCTTTATATAGGTGCTTATAGAGTATCTCAGCTGTTAAGTATAATAATGTGGTTAATATCCGCCTTTGTTTTTATTTATAGGTTTTATAAAACAAACAAAAACAGCTTTTTAATTTCAGGTTTACCGATAATGTATTTAATAGGTTTTTATAGTATTGCACAAAAAAACAATTATATTTTTTATATTATAATTATTACAATATTTTTATTAGTGGTGTATACTTTAATTAAATTAAAGCTTAATGTAGGCATAATAATTTTTAATACATTGATACTGTTTACTGTTTACTTAATTTACATAAAACAAGCATTTGAACTTAGTCAATTAGTTTTACTTACATCGCTAATTGTCTTTGTTTTAAGTATATATAATTTTACTTTTGAACTTCCTAAGGGGGTATAGTATGAGAAATTTAACAATGATGACGGACCTTTATGAGCTTACCATGATGTATGGTTACTATAAACATGGAATGAGTCAAAACAAGGCGGTTTTTGACCTGTTTTACAGAAAACAGGGGGATATTACCGCCAATGCAACAGCAGCAGGCTTGGAACAAGTAATTGAATATATTGAAAACTTGCACTTTAGTAAAGAGGATTTAGCTTATTTAAGGTCACTTAATTTATTTGATGAAGAATTTTTAAGCATGCTTTCTTCATTTAAGTTTACCGGTGATATTTATGCTGTTAAGGAAGGCACTATGGTGTTTCCTATGGAGCCTATTATAAGGGTTTATGCTCCTATTATGGAAGCTCAGTTATTAGAAACCACATTGCTTAATCTTATAAACCACCAAACCCTTATAGCTACAAAGGCATCCCGTATAGTACAGGCTGCCGATGGGGATAAGGTACTTGAATTTGGCTTGAGGCGTGCTCAAGGGCCCGATGCGGGAATATATGGTGCAAGGGCGGCGATAATTGCCGGCTGTACCGGTACAAGCAATGTGCTAACAGCTAAGCTATATGGTGTTCCGGCCTCCGGTACCCATGCTCATAGTTGGGTAATGTCTTTCCCGTCAGAACTTGAAGCTTTTAGAGCCTATGCTGATATATATCCTGATAGCTGTATGCTTTTGGTTGATACCTATAACACGCTAAAAAGCGGTGTGCCAAATGCCATAAAAGTGTTTAAGGAATTAAGAGCAAAGGGGCATAAACCGATTGGTATTCGTCTTGATAGTGGTGACCTTGCATATTTAAGTATAGAAGCGCGTAAAATGCTTGATGATGCAGGTTTTAATGATGCTAAAATATTTGCAAGTAATGACCTTGATGAAGAAACTATTTGGGATTTAAAGGCTCAAGGGGCAAAGATTGATTCTTGGGGAGTTGGTACAAGGATGATTACAAGCCATGATAACCCGGCATTGGGCGGTGTATATAAGATGTCCGTAGAGGAAGTTTGCGGGGTAATGCATCCAAGGATTAAATTATCTGAAAACCCCATAAAAGTAACAAATCCGGGATATAAAACCCTTTATAGAATTTACGATAAAAATACAAACTATGCTATTGCTGACCTTATTGCCCTTGTTGATGAGGTTTATGATGAGTCTAAACCTCTTACAATTTTTGACCCGGTTGATACTTGGAAACAAATGACCTTAACAAACTATACAATGCGTGAGTTGCTCGTTCCAATTTATAAAGACGGTAAATTGGTTTATAAAACTCCCAGCCTAATGGAAATTCAAGCATACGCAAAAGAAGAAAGAAATACATTTTGGGATGAATATAAAAGGATACATAAACCACATCGCTATAAGGTGGACTTAAGCAAGCCCTTGTATGACTTAAAACAAAAATTGTTGAAAGAAGCCTCATTTAAAGTAATAATATGATTAATAGTATTAAAACAATTGCATATTCAAGCTTATCTACAGTTTTTGGTAGAAAAAGCAACA
>JAAZPT010000099.1 GCA_012797085.1 Christensenellaceae bacterium
AAAGACAAAATTATTCATATGTGCTGCATGGCGATGAGCGAACTCGGTGAAGTTTGCAGTTTTTTCCAGAAAGAAAGACAAGGTCATGAGATTGACCACCAGAAATTAAAACTTGAACTTGGTGATTTGATGTTTGCTGTTAATGAACTTATTTCCTTTACAGGAAACAACGCCAATGAAGTTGCCCAGCTTAACATAAGAAAGCTAAGACAAAGATATCCTAATGGATTTGAGGAAGCCAAAAGTGTAAATAGGAGTGAATGATATGTTTGAATTTTATATTTTATATGGTCAGTATTTAATAGGCTTCTTAGCTGGAATATTTTTAGGATTGCTGATCCTGCTGATATATGACCATAAAAAAGATAAAGCATTTGCCAAACAGCTCGTTGAAGTTGAGAGGGAATATAATGCTGAGATAGTTTATCTACAAAAACAGCTTGGTAAATGGGATTTTTAGACCAAACAAAAAAATGAATGAATGAGAAATATTTTGAGGTTAATGACATGAAAAATACTATTGCAATAATTCTGTTGCTGCTGATTTCTGCCAATACAGCAGCAGCAGAAACAGGAAAAGTAAAGATAGACCAGCCTAATACTTGGCTGAACGTAAGGCAGAAACCAAATAAGTATGCAGAAGTTGTTGGCAGGCTCGACAATGGAGCTGAAATAGAGTTTGAAAAACTTGAAAATGATTATGAATTCCTTGCACTAAAAAGTGGCAATACGATTATTGGATATATTGCAAGTGCCTACATAGAAAAACCAAGTGTTACAAAGGAAATGTACAAGACCAACAAGTTTGTAGTTTTGACTGACTGCAGCATGTTAAGCGATACACAAGGTGATGCCTATGTTGTTGGAAACATAAAAAAAGGCGATGTTGTTGAAGGCTTAATTAAGCTAAAAAACTATGTTCATATAGTCGGTGGTGGCATTGTTCCACTACTTGCATTAGAAATGATACCGGAAGAATGAGAAGGAGGTATATATGAGAAACACTTTAGGAGATTTGAACAACTATCTATTTGAGCAACTAGAAAGGCTCAATGATGATGAGTTGACTGAAGATGAGTTGGAAAGAGAAATTAACAAGTCTGAAACAGTAATTAAGGTTGCAGACATGATAGTTAAGAACGGCGAATTAGCGTTAAAGGTTTGGAAGCATGGCAGCGAACAGGGAGTTAATCAAACCTTAAAGCTTCCGACATTGTTTGAAGTAAAGTAGCCATGAGAAAGAAGCCCACAGTTTTTACAAAAGAGATATCCGACTTTTTGATAGAAAATAAAAGCAAATTCACGAACAGAGAGCTGTCTGACTTAGTGAATGAAAAGTTTGACGTGGAAACCAACAGAACCGGCATTAAAAACTTTTTTTCAAACAGAGGAATAAAAAAGTATACAGACCCTAAAAAAGAAAAGGGCAAGCTGGGGCGTTTTAAAAAAGGTCATATCCCATGGAACAAAGGGATAAAAGGAAGTACCGGAACGCATGAAAATTGCAAAAGAACCCAATTTAAAAAAGGCAATATGCCGATACAGCATAGACCCGTTGGAAGTGAAAGAATCAATAAAGACGGATATATCGAAATTAAAGTAAAAGAGCCAAATAAATGGCAACTGAAGCACAGGCATTTATGGGAAAAACAACATGGCAAGATACCCGATGGATATAACGTTGTTTTTCTTAACCAAAACAAAGAGGATATGCGAATTGAAAATTTAGCCTTAGTGAGTAGAAGCGAAATGCTGATAGTAAACAGATGGAGAAAGCTTGGCGTAGATGCTGATATTAATAAAGCTAAGATTGAGATATCGAAGCTGCAGAACAAGATGATGGAGAGGAAAAAGGAATGAAAACAGCAGAACAAAGGTATAAAGACTTATTTTATACACGAACCAAAAACAACGAAAAAGAAATTGAATATACCCAGAAAGGTGATGTTTTTGATTTTATAACTACATACAACTTAGAAAAAAAGACGATCCAACATAAAAGTATTTATAAAAAAGACGGAACAGAAAAAGGTGGAGTTGTAACTTACCAAGAAACGTTGGCCATTCAGCAACAAATTAAAGAGTTAGGCTGGAATTAAAGAATGACGAAAAAACCGATACTTGATGTTGCCTGTGGTGGAAAGATGTTTTACTTTGATAAAAACGATAAAAGAGTAATGTTTATGGATAGTAGATGTTTTGAAACCACCTTATGTGACGGAAGGTACTTTGAAGTAAAGCCTGACATTATAGCAGACTTTACTGATATTCCCTTTGAAGATAATAGTTTTAGCATGGTTGTTTTTGACCCACCTCATTTGCGAATGAACGGCGACAAAAAACCTACTGGCTACCAGCATATAAAGTATGGTGCATTGTATAACGGCTGGCAAGATATGTTGAAAAAAGGATTTAAAGAATGTTTTAGAGTTCTAAAAACTGGTGGTTTCCTAATATTCAAGTGGAACGAAACAGAAGTTAAGGTTAGTGAAATCTTGAAACTGACAGATGAAAAACCTATCTTTGGTCACAAAAGTGGGAAACGCAGCAACACGCATTGGCTCTGTTTTATGAAAGAGGAAAATTCCAAACATATTTGCGATGAGTTTATGGCAATGTTTTATGAAAAGTTGGGAAAAGTTGGGAAAAGTTGAGAGGAGTTAGGAAAATGAACATTACTTATAAAGAGTTTGAAAACAAATTGAAAAATGTTGCTGGAAATTTAGTTATTTCTATCGTAGACAATGTGCTTTTTGTCAGTTATTATGGTACAAAAATTGCAAAAATCTGGAGAAATAACATGTTTGAATTGGATATAGATTTTGACAAAATAATGGCTCTCCCACAAAATAAAGTATTTATGATATGTAATTTATGTTTGGAATTAGCTTTTACCCCCATACAAGATAGAGAAGAAC
>JAAZPT010000100.1 GCA_012797085.1 Christensenellaceae bacterium
ACAGTAGCAGTTGGCTTTATAAGCGGAAGCTTTAACAGCACAATTCCGGATAAGGATATTAATAATAGCTTATTTGTTGTAAATACTGAATTTCGCTTGGCTGAAGAATATGTACCTTCAACAAGTAAAATAACCAGCGGTGAAGTTACAAGGCTTGTTAGGGATGACATGCTTAACCCATTAAAGGAATTATTAAGAGCATCAAAAAACGAAGGAGCACCCTTAAGTATAGTATCCGGTTATAGAAGTTACAGAAAACAGGAAGAGGTTTTTGAAAGTAAGCTTGAAAAAGTAAAAAGCGAAGAAGCCGCCCTTGAATACGTTGCCTTACCCGGCTCAAGCGAACATCAGCTTGGCTTAGCTGCCGACTTAAGCAATAACAACTGGACAGGCTTAAATGAAAGCTTTGCTAAAACAAGGCAAGGTAAATGGCTTGATGCCAATGCCTATAAGTATGGTTTTATAATAAGGTATATGCCCGATTATGTTGATGTAACAGGTTATAACTATGAGCCTTGGCATGTAAGATATATAGGTAAAGAACATTCCGAAAAAATAAACAGCATGAACAATATTCCCTTGGAATGGTATGTTTCTCTGCTACGCCTTAACACATATAATTCTCTTTTAAATGATACAATACAAACTGTAGAATGGAATTACCCTGTAAGTTTAAAAAACCTGTTAAATAAAAACAACTTGTTTGTTGATAAAACAAGTAACACAATAAAAAACTATAATATAAAAGATTTAATCAGCTTGGAAGGCACCGACATAAAGCTTATGCCCGATGCAGCCATAGCCCTTAAGCATATGATAGATGCTGCCGAAATTGAAGGCTATTTAATTGTACCAACAAGGGCATATAAAAGCCTGGAAGCTCAAGATATAGATAAGGATAAATTTAAAAGCTTAGAATATGAAAGCGGCCTTTTAGTGGATTTGGATATAAAGGATAACCCAAGTAAAAACTTTGCTAAAAGTGATGAGTTTGCTTGGCTAAAGGCTAATTGTGCAAGTTTTGGCTTTATAATAAGGTACCCTGAGGGTAAAAAACAATTTACTGAAGTAGCAGAAATTCCTAATACCTTCAGATATATAGGCAATGAGGCAGCAAGCTATTTAAACAACAATAATTTGTGCCTTGAGGAATTTAATAGCGAATGGAATGCTTATTTAAGTGATTATTTGACAAAAGGCGGAAAATTAAACCCCTTTGAACCTATGCCTGCTATAAGCAACACAAATATAAATAATTTTGATATTACCATAGAAAGCGAAAAAACAAAAAATTAAAAGGCTATGCTAAAGCATAGCCTTTGTTGTTTAAATATTAATACGCCTCTGAAAATGCTATAACATCAACATTTGTTATATCAACATCAAAACCTCTTTCGTTGTAGTTCTTAACAAAATATTCATCTATAGTTGTATAGTAACGTACTTTAGATCCCGGATATAAGCCCAACCTTGTGGTATATGGGTTTTCTATATAAATTTTACCTTCTTTATCCTTCCAAATAAAGCATACATTAATATTATCTTGAATATCTTCCGAGTCATTTTCTACAATTGCAGTAACAACCGGCACCGTCATACCATACAATTCCATGTCTTCAAAAGCAACTTCTGTTTTATAAATATAATTGGGCTTTTTGGGTGGATCAAAATAAAAGTCCGCTTTTATATCATCAGCTGTTTTTGCCCTGTCAACATCATCTAATCGGTCATAATAAAAAATTGCTGAAAAATAGCCTTCTTGCTCGGGCTCAATTTGTGTTGGCAATATTGTTACATTCCCTTCACTTGAAACCTCTTCACCATCTGAAAGCAAAAATATTTTTGAATTATAGCTTAAATCCATTGCCCTTGTACCGGTATTTTTAATTTTACCCGTAACACAAATTCTTTCGTACTTATCATCAACAACTATGTTTGTTTCACTAAGTTCATAATCATCAGCAAGGGCTAAGCCTATTGATAGCACCATAATCA
>JAAZPT010000101.1 GCA_012797085.1 Christensenellaceae bacterium
AGGTGGCTTTATTCGTTTTGGTTTTAGCTTGTTAGCCTGCTTTTGTATATGATAATCCTGGGCATTTTTAAGGGCGTTTTCCCAACGGCTCTTATCCTTTTCCCTAACGGTAAGTGGGTAACGTATCATAAGCCAGTTGATATCGCCAATTATGCGTCGATGATCCGAAAAGCGAATTTCTCCGCGCTTTTGATTATTAGCACCGGGAAAAAGTCTTTTAGCAAACTCAATAACCATGGGCTCCGCCTTTATTGTCCAACATTTACTTCTTGCATTAAAAGAAAGCTCCCCATAGGAAGCATTTTCCGTATTCGGTTTTAAATATTGCGGAATATTGTGTGAATTATCTTGCATGTTTTCCTCTTACAAGGCTATACCCCATTGGCTATTCAAGTTTATAGAATATATGTTTTTGCCGTTTATACTATCAGGCAAAGCAATGCTTTTTTCTACAATAACTATTATAGCACATATGTTTTCACATTCCGAATATTTTGTTAATTGTTTAATTAAATTAGTTTTGTTAGGGCGGCCTTTTTTAACCTCTACCCCTATTTCATCTTCAACAAAAAAATCTATCCTTGAATTCCCTTTAATTTTGAATTCATGGATAAATTTAATATCATTATCATTAAACAGCTTTATAATATGTTGGTGAATTTGAAATTCTTCAACTGAAAAGGGCAGCTTCGCCCCCTTTAATAAACCTAATATTTTATTTATATTTGCCATATTATCTTTTCCAAGCGGTACCAACATTTATAAAGCCATATTGTAAATAAAAATCTAAATTTTGAAAAAAGTTGTTCTTGATTTTTTTAGTAATAAAATCCTTACTTAAAAACATATCCCTTTGGAAGCCGAACTCATCTTTACAAAAGCTGTTTATAATTTTGTGGCTGTTAAAAGGAGCATAATTACATGAAAAAATCAATTGACCACCGCTTTTTAACATTCTGAAGGCTTCACTTAAAACATTATCCAAATTATTAATTTTATGAAGAGGTTGGGCAATAATTAAGTGGTTAAAAAATTCATTTTCAAAGGGCATATCCTCAGTTGTTTGAAAGGATATTTCCGCATTAATGTTTGAATTTTTTAATGTGTTATAATCTTCTAAATTTTTATTAAGACCAAAAACAAAATTATTTGAGGGCAAACTGTTAAAGAAACCTTCATTATTGCTATACAAGCATAGTACGGTTTCATTTTTGTCTATTACAGTGCATTCAAGCATACTTTTTTCGTATAAATTCAGCTTTATTTTTTCGCTACAATGCTCTGTATTTATTGGTGTTAATACCTCTGGCCTAATAAACGCTTTTTCAGACATATTATCCTCCAGCTTAAATATATATCTTTCATTAAGATTATATCACATAATTTGTATATTTGTAAACTAAATTTAATAATTTTTTAATAAACTTTTACTTGTTTAAGCTTTTTTAATAAGTTTAAGAAAGAATAATTATATATTTTCTTTACTTTTTTGTATTTAGCAATATATAATATCTATATAGACATTAAGATAAGGAATAAATATTTTTAGATGGAAAAATTTACAGGAATTGAATTATTTGCAGGAGCAGGTGGACTTGCTCTTGGTTTAGAAAAAGCAGGAATAAAAGGAGTTTCTTTTGTTGAAATAGATCATCAAGCATGTGAAACATTGAGAGAAAACAGACCTAATTGGAATGTTGTTGAGGATGACATATACAATATTAATTTTACTCAATATTATAATAAAGTGGATTTGGTTAGCGGTGGAGCACCATGTCAAGCATTCTCTTACGCTGGAAAAAGATTGGGTTTTGGTGATACTAGAGGAACCTTATTTGCAGAATTTGCAAGATGCATTAAAGAAACATCTCCAAAAATGTTTTTGTTTGAAAATGTTAGGGGAATGCTTAGTCATGACAAAGGAAGAACTTTTGAAACAATATTACATGAGTTTAAAAAATTAGGATATGAAGTACATCATAAAGTTTTAAATGCAGCATATTATGGTGTTGCTCAAAAAAGAGAACGACTTTTTCTTATTGGAATTAGAAATGATTTAACTGAAAAAACTTCCTTTTATTATCCATTACCTGATAAAGAATGGACAACAATTAGAGAAGCTTTAAAAGATGTACCCGATAGTCCTTATCAACCATATAGTGAAAAGAAAAAGAAAGTAATGGAATTAGTTCCTCAAGGTGGATGTTGGGTTAATCTACCTGAAGATATTGCAAAAGAGTATATGGGCAAAAGTTTTTATTCTGGTGGTGGCAGAAGAGGAATGGCTCGCCGAATTGCTTGGGATGAACCTTCTTTAACTTTGACTACTTCCCCATCGCAAAAACAAACAGAACGTTGTCATCCAGAAGAAACTCGACCATTTACCATCAGAGAGTATGCAAGAATACAAAGTTTTCCAGATGATTGGATATTTAAAGGTACCATTGGAGAGCAATACAAACAAATAGGCAATGCTGTACCTGTCGAGTTAGCAAGACGTATAGGTATTGAAATTATGAACTCACTAAAAAAAATATATAAGAAAGAAGTTTGATTATGAGCTGGGATATTGATTTTATTTCACGAGAAAATTTTAAAAACCACATAAAAAAGACAATAGCTAATTATGGAAGCAAACTAGAATCATTTAACTTAGAAAAGTTTAATAAAAATACTATTGATCCAATAAAAATGATATTCGATAAAGCTGTTTATGGAGAAGATTGGAAAACAATAATCTCTAACGAAATATTTAGACAAAGAGATAAATCAAATACAAATGAAATAGGCTATTTTCATCAGAAGTTTTTTACTTATATCAAAAATTGTACAATTCCTCAAAAAGGTTGGGATGTAATTTTTAAACCTCAAAATGGCTATATATTAGGAAATGGCAACAAAATAAAAACAATATATGTTGAGATGAAAAACAAACATAATACAATGAATTCAGCCTCAAGTAGTAAAACATACATGAAAATGCAAAGTCAACTTTTAGATGATGATACTTGTGCTTGCTTTTTAGTAGAAGCTATTGCAAAACGTTCTCAAGATATTACTTGGAGTACAACAATTAATGACAAAAAATCATCGCATAATAG
>JAAZPT010000102.1 GCA_012797085.1 Christensenellaceae bacterium
ATTATTGTAATGGATAAAAAAATCAACAAAATTTCAAAAAATGACAATTTAATTAAACTTCACTTTGAAAACGATACAAAAGAATATGATGGAGTGTTTATTTTTAGATCTGCAATCTCAATTGAAAATTTAATTTTTGGTTTGGAATCCTCAGGAGCATATATTAATGTTGATAAAAATATGGCTACAAATATAGAAGGTTTATATGCTGCTGGCGATTGTACAGGACAACCTTTGCAAATTGCTAAAGCCGTTGGAGAGGGTAATATTGCAGCTTTATCTGTAGCTAAATATTTAAAATAATTTTGAAATAAACAAAAAAGAAACTCTATAGAGTTTCTTTTTTGTTTTTATTATTACTTAATTCTAATTACTTTGTATACATTCTCTATTTTAGAAATTCTATCTTGTAAATTATCACAAGCACAGTTTTCAATATCTACAACAGTAACTGCCATGTCTTTTTTACTTTGATTAATCATACTGCTTATATTTACTTTACACGCAGAGATTTCTGCGGATATAGAATTTACCATGTTAGGAACATTAGCGTGAATTATCATTAATACTAAGCCTTCTTCAAACTTAAATGAAACATCTGGTAAATTAACACTATTTTGAATTTGACCAAATTCTAAAAATTCTTTTAGCTCTTTAGAAGCCATTTCCGCACAATTTTCTTCACTTTCAGGAGTAGAGGCTCCAAGGTGAGGAATATTAATTATACCAGGAACACCTACTGACTCATCTGTTGGAAAATCTGTAACATATTTTTTGATTTTTTTAGATTCTAAAGCCTCTTTTACATCGTTTATATTAACAAGCTCTGCTCTACTAAAGTTATATAAATATGCGCCATCTTTAAAAAACTTAAAAAGTTCTTTATTAAACATGTTCTCAGTTTTTTTAGAGAGAGGAATATGACAAGTTATATAATCAGCGCCCTCAACAGCCTCAGCAATTTCCTTAACAAGTTTAACAGAGGTGGATAATTTTAATGCATTTGTAACTGATATATAAGGATCATAGCCTACAACATTCATTCTTAAGCCTTTAACTGCATGGTTTGCTACATTTATTCCAGTAGCACCAAGTCCAATTACAGCCAATTTTTTGCCCATTGTTTCCGGGCCAACAAAAGCTTTTTTTCCACTTTCAACTTTTTTAGCAACATCTGCTTCGCCTTCTAATGATTTAACCCAATCAATAGCTTCCACAACATTTCTACTTGTTAATAAAATAGCACAAATTACTAATTCAGCAACAGCATTAGAATTAGCACCCGGTGTGTTAAAAACAGCTATTCCGGCTTTAGAACAAGCATCTATCGGAATATTATTTGTACCTGCACCAGCCCTTGAAATTGCTTTTAACGAAGGATTAAACTCCATACTATGTAAATCCGCACTTCTAACAATTATCGCATCCGGATCTTCAACATCTTTAGAAACTAAATAGTTTTTAGCATCTAACTCTTTATAAATAACATCCGAAATATCATTCATTAATTTTATTTTAAACAAATTATTTCCCTCCATTTTCCAGTTCAAACTTTTTCATAAAATCAACTAAAGCTTCAACACCTTCAACAGGCATTGCGTTATAGATACTTGCACGCATACCACCAACAGAGCGGTGCCCCTTTAAGTTTACTAAACCTGCTTTTGCAGCTTGACTTACAAATTCCTTATCAAGATTTTCATCACCGGTAACAAAAGTAGCATTCATCAAAGATCTGTATTCTTTATTAGCTGTACCTTTAAATAATGAGCTATTATCAATAAAATCATATAATAATCCAGCTTTATATCTGTTGATTTTTTCTATTTCAGTAACTCCACCAATAGATAAAAGATTTTCAAATACAAGGTTTGCCACATATATACCAAAAGTATTTGGTGTGTTATACATGCTCTCATTTTCATCTTGAATTTTCCAACTTTGAAGTATTGGACAATTGCTCATAGGCTCAACTATATATTCTTTTTTTGCTACTAATACACATAAGCCTGAAGGACCAATATTCTTTTGTGCACCGGCATATATAGCTGCAAATTTAGAAATATCATAATTTTCACTCAAAATATTGCTGGATGCATCAGCCACTAAGGGAATAGATATTTCAGGTATTGATGTGTACTTTGTACCATAAATAGTGTTGTTTGTAGTAATGTGTAAATAATCAGCATTTTTGTCTATACTATCCACATCAAACTTTGGTACATAAGTATAATTATCGTTTTTTGATGATGCAATTATTTCTACTTCTTTATATTTTTTTGCCTCTTTAGCAGCTTTAGCTGCAAAGCTTCCACTGTCAACATACAAAGCTTTTCCACTTTTTATTGGCATATTAAGTGGTACTGCTGAAAATTGTTGCGTGGCTCCGCCATGTAAGAATAATACAGAATAATCATCCCCTATGTTTAAAAGGGTTTTAAGATTTGTTACAGCAGAATTATAAATCTCTAAAAACATTCCACTTCTATGACTCATTTCAATTACTGACATGCCAGTAGATTTATAGCAAACAAAGTCTTTTTGAACTTGTTCCAAAACTTTTACCGGTAAAGTGGATGGCCCG
>JAAZPT010000103.1 GCA_012797085.1 Christensenellaceae bacterium
ACTACTTAAAAACATATTTAAAATTAAAAAATGCAATAAACAGCAAAAAATTATTTTGCATATTATTGGCATGGGATTATTCCATTTTTAGCTTTATATACATGAAAATTTATAAAAAGTATAGAAGAATAAAGCTTGCAAAAATTAAAAGATACAAAGCTAAAAGCAAACTTCCTTCAAAAAAAGAATTGAATAAATTTTTGGCAGAACATGATAAATTAAATTCCTTCAAAAGATTTTTTGTAAGGCTTAAAAAAAGATTTTTATATGTTTTTGGCAACAAAAAAGGAGCAACAGAAGATAAAAAACTTAAAGAATAGCTTTAACAGCAGGGTAGATTTTTTTGTATTTTCCAAATTGCTCATTATAAAAAGCGCTGTTTTCTTCATTGGGTTTATATTCATTAATATGGCTAACATTATACCTTGGTTCTATACCAAGCCCTTTTAATGCAAGCATTCCCGCACCGGCAGCCGCAGCTTCACCGCTATCATTAACATATATTAATTTATTTAATACATCTGCTTTTAATTGCATTATTTTTTTTGATTTTGTACTTGTTCCAGCAGCAACTAAACTATCTACATTTATATCTATGCTTTTGAGCAATTCCAAATTCAGCTTTATTTCCATTGTAACACCCTCAATTAGAGCACGTACAAACTCGCCCTTTGTAGTAGATAGTTTAAGCCCCATTATGGCTCCTGATGAGTTGTCGTCGTTATAAGGTGAACCTGTACTTGTAAAATGAGGCAGTACAAGTATTTTTGTAGGATTATTGCTCATGTAATCAATAATTTCATCATAAGGGTCATTATTGTTTGTACTTATAAAAAACTGATCTTTATACCAATTTAACAAAATACCGCCGGTATAATTACCCGGCAATGTAACATATTTGTTTTGAACTATATGAGGATAGCAGGGAAGACCTAAATTAAAAAGTTCCGGCATGAAATTATCAAATGTACAAACACAAGTTTCAGTTGTTCCCAGGGAGTAATAACTTTCGTTAAACCTTTCTCCGCAAACACCATAGTGACCACAGGGCTGGTCATGCCCTCCAACCACAATTGCTGTGCCTTTTGATAGCCCCAATGCGCTTGATAAATCAAGCCCCACATAGCCCGCAACACTACCTGCCGTTTGAACATTGCTTAACATGTTTTCATTTATAAAAATCTTGCTTAATATATCAGAATTCCAGCAAAGATTATGCACATCAAAACAGCCGGTTCTTGCTGCAAGGGAACAATCTATGGCAGGTTTTAAACCAAAGCAAGATATAAGATAATCGCCTACACAGCAAAACTTTTGGGGTTTAGAATTATAATAATCAGTGTTTTCCATTATCCACATTATTTTAGAAGCACTAACTGCACTGTTTATTATTTGGCCTGTAATATTAAAATAATTTTCTTTTCCAAAACCGTTTTCTATATATTCGGCTTGAGCTTTTGAGCGATTATCATAGGATAAAATAATATTTCCAATAGGTTCATAGTTGTTGTTCATGGGAACAATGCCTTCCCCTTGGCTTGAAAAGGAAATAGAGAATATCGGCTCATTAATAAGAGACGATATTCTCTTTATTGTGTTAAAAACAGATTTTTTAAGCTGTATAGGATCTAATTCTGCCCATCCTGGTTTTTTTGAAATAATTTTATATTCATCCCTGGCTTTTGCAAGCAAATTGCCAGAATTATCATACGCACAAACTTTACAAGCTGTTGTGCCTAAATCGATACCCAAGACTGCCATAAAATCCTCCAATTTTAACCTTTTACTGCACCACTTATTAATCCGCTTACGAATTGTTTTTGTACTAATGTATAGAAAACTATTATAGGTATAGTGATAATAACCAATATTGCAAATAATGCACCCGGTTTACTGAAAGTAGAGCCGGTATACTGCATAGGCATTAATGTTAAAGTTTTCATTTTAGTTTCGCTCATAGTAACTAATGCAAGGAAAAATTCATTCCAAGAAGTTAAAAATTGCCAAATAACTATAACTATTATGCCCGGTCGCATTATTGGTGCCACTATTTGGAAGCAAAGCCTCCAATATCCGCAGCCATCTACAGTAGCAGCCTCTTCAAGCTCCATTGGGAATGAATCCATAAAACCCTTTAGAATAACTATTGCAAAGGGAATTCCTAATGCTGTATATGGTAAAATTAAGCCGATATAGTTATTTAACCAGTTTAAACTTGAGTTTATTTGTGTAAGCGGTATTACTAAAGCGCTTATAGGAACCATAAGGGTTATCATAAGCATATTGTAAATAAAATTTTTATATTTTATTTCTTTCCTTGATAAACCAAAGGTTGCCATTAAGGCCGATAATGTAACCAATATTACTGTTGTTACAGTTGTTACAATACTTGATAAAAAGTTCCATTCTAATTCAAGATCATCAAAAACGGTTTGATAATTTGATAATACAAAAGGCGCTTTAAACAATA
>JAAZPT010000104.1 GCA_012797085.1 Christensenellaceae bacterium
AATTATATTGATAAGGAATATACAAATGCTTGTATATATGTTGGAGGATTATCAGAACGTTATGGTACTGATTTGCTTATTGAAACATTCAAAATATTAAATACTAATAATTTAAAATATAAGTTAATACTTGTTTGTAGATTAAACGAATATATTGACTATAGAAATGAATTTAGAAAATATGATTGGGTGGAAGTTCACCATGTTTCAGGAAATGAATTAATAAGGTTGTACAACAAAGCAACCATCGCTTTAATGCCTTTAAAACACACAAAATATAATGATCTAGCAGTATCTATTAAGTTGTTTGAATATATGAGCTATGGCCTACCTATAGTAGCAACATCAAATAAAGCTATGAAAGAAATTATTTTGGATGCAAAATGTGGTATTATTACAAATGATGATTCACAATCCTATTCAAATGCCATTATAAATATCTTTGAAAATAAAGCTGATTTGGAAGCTTTATCACAAAATGCGTTGAATTCTTTGAAAAATAACCATACATGGGAAAATAGGGCTCTTAAAGTATCATATGATTTACTAAATAAAAAGGATAATAAATAAAAATATGCTATCAATATTAAAAAACAACAAACAAAGTTTAGGTGGCGATGCAGCTAAATTATCATTCTCTAATATTTTGTCTTTGTTGATTAATTTAATATCCACAATGCTATTATCGCGTTTTAGAACGCCCTATGAATATGGAACATATTCTCAAATTTTAATAGCTGTTAATTTGGCTGTTAATATTTTTTCTTTAGGTTTACCAAATAGCATAAATTATTTTTTCGCTAGAGCCGAAAAAAAATATGACAAACAAAAATTTCTATACGTATACTTTTTGTTTGCAACATTATCCAGTTTAATAGCCGGATTATTTTTACTAGTTTTAATGCCAAAAATTGAGTTATATTTTCATAATTTCAATTTACATCTATACTCTTATGTTTTCTTTTTATTACCCTTGTCTGTAATAATTATACAAAGTAACAGTAATATTCTTATTGTAGTTGGAAAATCCAGCAAATTAGTAATATACACATTTTTACATAATGCCTCAAGATTATTAGCCATTTTGTTTGTGTTTTTATTTAAATTCAGCTTTTCAACTTACATGTTGTTATATATGTTAATAGAAATAGCATTCACTACTATTGTATATATATGGGCAATAAAAATAGGAAAATTTGAAAATATTAAAACTTTCAAGGTTCCAATATACGAAATTCAAAAACTACTTAAGCAAATGCTTAATTTTTCAATACCATTAGGTTTAGGAAGTATGGTATCAACAATTTCCTTAGAATTAGATAAACTTATTATAGGAAATTTAATGGGAACAGAAAGTTTGGCCATTTATACAAATGCAGCTAAAGAGCTACCTTTTGTTATTATTGCTTCAGCTTTTACAGCAGTACTAATGCCAAAACTATCAAAAATGTTAAAAAAGAATGAAAAAAAAGAAGCTGTAATGCTATGGGGTGATTCTTTATTAATCACTTATACATTACTTTGTTTTTTAGGTGTGGCAATTATTGTTTTCGCTCCACAAGTAATTATATTTTTATATTCTGAAAAATATATAGCCGGAGTTAATGTATTTAGAGTTTATACTTTAGTTTTAATAATGAGATCAACTTACTTTGGTATAATACTCAATATATCAGGTAATACTAAAAAAGTATTTTATAGCTCTATAATGTCTTTGTTACTAAATATTATATTGAATTACTCATTTTTTTATATTTTTGGTTTTATAGGGCCAGCGATTGCAACATTTGTTTGTATTTTATTAGTAAATTCGCTACAACTTATATTCACTTCAAAAATTACAGAAGTTGCTTTAAAAGA
>JAAZPT010000105.1 GCA_012797085.1 Christensenellaceae bacterium
CTTGAACTAACACTGTATTACTATGATTTATTTTATTTGCAATTTCTATTTGTTCTTGATTATATTCTTTTGCCAGTAAAATATCAGTGTCAACATTATAAAGGGTGTTATTAAAATATTCGCTATTTAAAGAATTATAATTTGGAGAGTATTGACCAATAAATGGCAAAAGATGGTTTGGATAATTATTATTTGTTTCAATTTCGTGTAATATTTTTTCGATTGTTCTTATTGAGCCATCTTGCCTTTTACGCACAAATATTACTGGAGAATATTCAACAATTATTTTTTCATTTAAAATTGAATTGTTATTATAATCATCAATAAATCTACTATTTGAACTAAGATTGTTAGTTAGTTTTCTTAAAAAAGTTGTAGCATTTGGTACATCTAAAGGATGCCAAGCATTTTCTAATAAATCATCTTCGCTTGATTTTACAGCGATGTAATTTAAATCAGATGAGGGAATACTTTTTAAAAATTGAGAATAAAGTTCAGGGTCAGAATCAGTATCTATAATTTTAATAATATTCTCATTTGCATCGAATTCAAATTTTACTTTTTTAAGCAACAAGGGGTGTTTATAATTTTTGGAACTCGAATAATTAAATAAACCCACACCTACGACAAGCTCAATAAGACCGTTTTCTCTGTTTATATCTAAGTAAGCTTTATATAAATCTGAAAACAAATTTATTGTATTCTCTATTATTAATTGTTCTTTTACCCAATCAGAACGAGTAGACATCCAATTATTAAAATCAGTTATTCTTTCTTCAGATTCTTCAAAATAGACCACTTCAGTTTCTGAAACATTAAACGATTCTTCTACATCAATTAAAGTTGTTTTTGGTAAATAAGCTTTGTGTTCGCATTCTATTTTATAGTTATCCCATTCTGGTGATAACCAACTTATTATAGTGTCCGGAGGTGTTGGACAAAGTAAAAATTCAGGCTTTTTAACAACTAAAATTTCTTCGTTATATGTTTCATCACTATAATAACTAATTTTAATGTTGTTATTTTTTGGAATATCGCTAAATTTTAAATTTAAAGAATCGTATTCATCCAAATTTAAGAAAATCTTGTTTTTCATTGAATTTAGTTCTTTAATATACTTAAATAAAGCTATTAATTTTTGAGTATTATCCAATTTACACCTCAACAACAATTTTTTTCTTTTTCTATTATATTTAATTATATTTAATTATTAATAATAATACAACATTGTATATGAATTCTAATTTATGAATATTTTTACAACAGTACCCATACCGGGTTTGCTGCTTATGTTTATGTTGTGGTTTATTTTGCTTAGTATTTCATAGCTTAAAAATAAACCTATGCCGGATGATTTTTGGTGTTGCCTACCGTTATAGCCTGTAAAGCCTTTTTTAAACAGCATGGGGATATCCTCCGCATTTATGCCTATGCCGTTATCCTCTACTGCCAATGTATTGGGGCTTTCCATATATATTTTTATTATACCCTTGGGGCTGTATTTTATTGCATTGGATACTATTTGTTTTATTACAAAGCTTAACAATTTTTTATCACTTAAAACGGTAATATCTATATTATCAAGCTGTACCGTTGTTTTGCTGTTTATAAAAACAGGCCTGAAAAACCTTATAACTTCACGAATAACATCACCTATATTAAATTTTTCAAAGCGATAATCCTCGTTTATATTTTCAAGCTTTAAAAATTGCAGCATCATATCTATATAAGCATCCACATAAAACAGTTGCTCCATATATTCGCTGCTGTTTGGTAATTTTTGGCTCATTAGGTTTAATGCGCTTAAAGGAGTTTTAATTTGGTGGCTCCATAACAATAAGTAGTCTATATTGGCATCGTTTTTTTGTTTCAGTTGATTAATGTCATTACTATGGCTCGAGCTCATGTTGTTTATAAGCTCAATATATTTTTGCTCTATTGGACTATTGGCTTGAATATATTTAACATCAAAATTTTTTTCGCTTATCATAGCATTCAGTTCTTTAAGCTTTTTATTAAAAAAATAAAAATCCAAAACAAAGTATAAACTTAAGCCTAAAAAACATATAAATAGGGGATAGCTTATTTGTGCCCAACTGATGCCATATAAATAAAATATAAAGGCAAAAAGCAAAAGGGCAAAATAGCCCATAATTATTTTTATATAGTTAGCTTTTATATAAATCATATAAAATAGCCCTCGCCCTTTTTAGTTTTAATATAGTCGTTAAAGCCCAAAGTTGCCAACTTTTTTCTTAACCTTACAATATTTACCGATAGGGTGTTATCATCTATAAAAGCATCGGTACTCCATAAATTATCCATAAGGGAATAGCGTGATACTATGGCTCCTTCATTTTCCATAAGCAACTTTAATATAATAAACTCGTTTTTTGTAAGGTATTCCTCTTTATTGTTGGCGTATATTTTGGTTTTGTTAAGGTCAAGCATAACACCCTTCAACTCCATGGTGTTTGCTTGAGCCTTATAGCTGTAACTGCGCCTTAGCAAGGAGTTTACTTTTGTGCTTAATACGTTTAAATCAAAGGGTTTGGCAATAAAATCATCACCGCCTAAATCCATGGCGGTTATTATATTTAAATTGTCGCTTGCACCGGATATAAATATTATAGGCACGGTAGAAAATTTGCGTATTTCGGCACAATAGTAAAAGCCGTTTTTAAAGGGGAGCATAACATCAAGCAATATGAGGTCGGGGTTTTGCTGTGAAACCTCTTCTAATATATTGTTGAAGTTTTTTAATGTATAAACATCGTAAGATAAAGCATTTAAATGGCTTTCAAGCTCACGCATTATAGTTTTATCATCCTCAATTATCATTATTTTATACATATTATAGCTCCTTTAAACAAGCTAATTCTTGTGGGCTCCGGATTCTTCCATTTTATCTAAAAAAGCATTTATGCCAAGTTCCAAATCCTCAAAAGTTTTTTCAAAATTCCTTGTATACCAAGGGTCGGCCACATCATCGGCACTGCCTGAAAAGCTCATTATTTTATGGCATTTTTTAAAAGAATCCCCATTAAACATATACTTAAGGGTATAAAGATTATTATCATCCATACATAGTATGTAGTCAAAAAACTCATAATCTTGCTGGTTTATTTGCCTTGCTCGCCTTTTTTGGTAGGGAATATTATGTTCACGCAATGTTTGTTGAGCCCTATAATATGTATCATCGCCTAAGTTTTCCCGGCTGGTGCCGGCGGATTCTATATGGTACAGCTCTTCCAAACCACGTTTTTTAACATAATGTTTCATCATAAACTCCGCCATAGTACTTCTGCATATATTACCATAGCATACAAATATAATATTCATAAAATCTCCTATTAATCTATAACACGCATAGCCTTTCCGCTTGTTTTAAGGGCTTCGGTGTTTAATTCACCGTTATTAAGCACCTCTTTACCGTTTATATAAACACGGTTTATGCCAAAAGGTTTTTCTATATCGGGTGTTCCGTTTAATAATTCAGCCTCGTCAAAAATTGTAATATCGGCATAATAGCCGGGCTTAATATAGCCTCTATCTTTAAGCCTGAACCTATCGGCGGTTGCAGCGGTCATTTTGCGTATAGTTTTGGGCATGGTGTCATAGTCGCCCTTTAATGAATGTTGCAAAAACTTCGGGAAGCAATCAAATAAGGCGGGGTTTTGAACACCTTTTTCTTCATACCAGGCATCGGTCATATAAAGTACATCATCATGCTTGGATAATTCTCTTAATATCTCGTCGGTAGTGTATGGGCCCATATTAATTCTACCCTTAAAATCACTTATCTCGCATAGGTGCAGGTAGGCGTCCAAGTCGCTAACCCCTAATTCTTTTGCTATTTGATGTACGGTCTTACCCTCAAATTGCTCATTGCCTTCACCAACATAGGCAATAGTCATATCATTAAAGCCGAAGCCTAAAAGCAATATACTTGCCTTTGTAAGCAATGCAAAACGAAGCTTATTAAAGGGTTTGCGCTTATCCTCTTTACTTAGTGCCATATACCATGGAGGCATAATTACCGTAATTACGGTTGTACCGATATCTTCATCATAAATATCAAAACCTATATTGATTCCTTCAGCTTTCATTTTATTTATAATATCCACAAACTCATCTATGTTGGGGAATGTGCTTCTACCCACAAAAATAGCATGGGAATAGTGCAGTTTTAAATTCGTGCCCTTTGCAATTTCCCAAAGCTCATCCAAGGCTCTAAGCAAATGGGATCTGCCGAACAATTGAGGGTAAGCCATTGATACCTTGCTTGATGCCCTTGGATGTACTGTAAAGGCCTTATCATGTTTAATGCTAAGCTTTGAAAGCTCCTTCAATTCATCCAACGGAGCATAAATACCGGGGCTGTACATGAGGCCCAAGCTTATACCACAGGCGCCTTGGCTTAATGATTTATCAACATTGTTAAGCATTTTGCTCATTTCATCTTCTGTAAGGGGACGGTTTTCAAGGCCGGCAACATCGGCTCTTGCGGTGCAATGGCCAACCAATGTGGCAATGTTGCAGGGAGTATTATTATCAATAGCATCAAAAAAATCTCCCACATCGCCATATATTCCCTTTACATTGCGGTAATGAAACAATCCTGTACCAAACACATTTTTGTTTTTGCTGTCAGGGTTAAATCCGGAGGCGGACAGGCCGCAGTTTCCGGTAATAAAGGAGCATATTCCCTGCCTTATAAAAGGCTCAAAGTATTTTACGGGTTCCTCCTTTATAGCATACCAATCATTGTGGGAGTGGGCATCTATAAAGCCGCTTGATAAGGATAAACCGCTTAAATTAACAACATTGGCAGATTTATCCTCAATGTTTTCAGCAACATTCAGTATTTTTTCGCCTTCAATAAGTACATCACCTATAAAGGGATCATTTGCAGTGCCGTCATAAATTTTTGCATTTTTAAAAAGTGTTTTCATATTATAAAAGTCCTTAAAAAATATTTGTATACAGCGTATACAAAATAATTATAACATAAAATTGCTGTATACACTATTTACATGCATTATGTTATATTATTTGTAATAAAAGAAATAAATGGTGGTATAAAAATGGATATAACAATAAATAAGAACATCAAGGGCAGCATACTTGATATAGGCGGCGGAGGGGAAGGCATAATTGGGCAAGTATATACAAGCCAAGTTACCGCCATAGATAATAGGCAAGAGGAGCTTGATGAAGCTCCTGATACCTTTACTAAAATACTTATGGATGCCTGTAACTTAACTTTTGAAAATGAAAGCTTTGATAATGTAAGCGCTTTTTATTCACTTATGTATATACCTAAGTATGATCATATAAAAGTAATAAAGGAAGCCTTTCGTGTATTAAAAAAAGGAGGCAGTTTGCATATATGGGATTGTGATATAGAAAATGCCTACCCCGATGCCTTTGTTATAAATTTAAATATAAGTATTCCAAATAAAATTATAAAAACAAGCTATGGTATTATTGACTCTGATGCACAGCAAAATATGGAGTATTTTATAAATCTTTGTAAAAATTGCGGTTTTAAATTAATAAAAAAAGAAAATAAGAATGAAACTTTTTACTTGATTTTTAAAAAATAAAAAAAGCCTAATATAAGTATAAGGCTTTTTGATATAACATAAATATGCGTGAATATACTTTTCACGCATATTTTACTTGAAAATAAAATTAATTATTAAAGAATATTATATTTGCAGCGCTACCGTTTTTAAATCTTGCGGGAGGGTAAAACTCGAGCAATTCATAGTTGTTTTCGGTATATTCCCTAACAACGTTTTGCCAAAAGTAAGCACTGGCTTTATTGCCGGGATAATACCTAATTTGCCAATTACCCTTTAACATATTAAATAGCTGTATAAGTACTTTTCTACCAAAGCCTCTTTGCCTGTACTTATAAAGCAAAGTCATTTCAGTTATGGAAAAATCAATATTTCTATCTGAGTCAAAGGAATGGTTATCAATTAACACGAAGCCTGCAATTTTATCCTTAACCCTTAACAAAAATGCAAAATTTGTATCACTGTTAAAGTAGCGATCCAAATCCGGAAAACCGTAAAGCCCATCCTCATCAACATCAACAAGGCTAAATTTTGAAAAATCGTATTGGTATTTTTCGAATAAGTTGGCTAACACATGCTTTCTATTTGCAGATATTCTTTCCAAAATTATATCCATAGCCACGCTCCTAAATGATTTATTATAATTTTTATTAATTATATCCGTTTTTCACAAATTATGCAATACTATTGTTTTATAGTAGTTTGGACAAGGCAATGCCATCGCCAA
>JAAZPT010000106.1 GCA_012797085.1 Christensenellaceae bacterium
ACAGGCTGAACAATATGGAAATTAGAACTATGTTTATAAAAGTTACAACTGTAGCATTTCCGCCGGGCATATGAACAAGGGAAAATACTACGGAGCTTATAATAATGCCTAAAAGTTTTGAGCGGCGCTTAGCTATAAAATGCATCAAAATACCGCGGAAAATAACTTCTTCAAAGGCGGACTGGCCAATAAATGCTATGGCAAATAAAATTATCATTCCCCATGATATAGGGTTTGCTAAGCCGTTAAAAGCATATACTTTGCTAATAACCGCTACAAGCATAAACAAAACAAATATCAATATGCCTATGCCGGAGCCTATGCCATAAAAGATGAAGGGTTTTTCTTTAGTTAAGCTTATGGCCGGCAAGCCGCCTTTCATGCGCAAATGTACAGGTATTAATATGGCAAAAAGCATAAACCATTCCGATGCAAGGAATGTTAAAAATACCCAGTCACCATGCAAGTATTTCTGGCTTATAATTTGTAAAAAAACACTTATTGCCAATAATATTAAAGCTAAAATACGGCTAAGACGTTTATTGTTTAAAATATTTGTTAAAAAATTTTCTGAAGTTTTCATTTATGTACTCCTTTTAAGCTTATTTCATAAAAATTATATACCTCAAAGTATATAAAATATATAAAATAACAAAAAATTTACTTAAACTTTATAAAGTAAATTATCGCTAACATTAGGCGATAATAGATGTTGTTAATGTTTATTTGTAGATAACCCTGTAATAATATCCATAACAAGCATTATTACAATATTCTTGTTTTAAATTTCATATAAAAAAGGCTGATATCATTTTTTTGATATTCAGCCCTTTTATAAATTATTTTTAATAATAAAATGCATTCTATAGCAAAAGATATTTTTATTTGCTGTTTTTCTTCAACCAGTTTACGGCGGCTTGAGCCATTGTTGCCGGACCAATAATTAAAGCTTCCTCATTAAATACAACCTTGGGATTATGCACTGCATAAACATTGCCGTCTTCATCGGGAGAGGGGCAGGAAACAAAGAAGTAACAAGACTCGGGGAGATGGCTTGCAATATGGGCATAATCTTCCGATGCCAATATGGGCTCAATATATTCAACGGAATATTCGGAACCTAAAGCCTCTTCCGCAGATTCTTTAACAAGCTCGGACATTTCCAAAGTATTGATCAGTGCCGGAGCATTGGCAGCCACTTCATATTCGGTTTCCGCTCTAAAGGCCTTTCCTATATGTTCTACAATCTCAGGCAATCTTTGTGCAACATGTTTAGCGGATTCGCTGTATAAAGATCTTGAAGTTCCTTCCAAATAAGCATTTGGAGGAATAATATTAATTGCTCCCCCCGGTGCATTAATATACCCCATGGAAAGAGAAGCACCTTTATTGGAGGGCAGTTCCCTTGCTAAAATACCGTTTGCCCCGTTAATTATTTGAGAAGCCACAAAAACAGGGTCTATACCGTTATAAGGTAAGGCTCCGTGAGCTCCCTTACCCTTAATTTCTATTTTAAAGTTTAATGCCGATGCCAAAGCTTCCTTTTTTTGAATTAATATTCCGGTTTTTTTTCCATTCGGCCACATGTGTAAAGCCATGCCCGCATCGGGCTTCGGGTTTTCCAAAATTCCCTTTTCAAGCATGAGTTTGCCGCCGTTAAGGGTCTCTTCAGCGGGTTGGAATAAAAATTTAATTTGGCCCTGTAATTTATCTTCATCTTCTTTAAGCATAATTAAAGCAATCAATAGGGATGTGGCATGAAGATCATGGCCGCAAAGGTGAGAGCATTCCTTTTTGGATGCAAATTCCAATTCCGCTTCCTCTACCATGGGTATAGCGTCCATATCTCCCCTTAGCAATAGAGTCTTGCCCTTGCTCGGGTCTCCTAAAGTACCTACAATAGCACAAGTATCCCCAAGTTGACTATATGCAATGTTGTGCTCATCAAGTTTTTTCTTTATTAACTCCACTGTTTCAGGAAGTTCAAAGCCCACTTCAGGGTTTTGATGTATTTGCCTTCTAACTGCTTTTGCTTCATCAAAAAGTTTTCTTGCTTTTTCTAAATACGACATACTTATTCTCCTTGTACTTAATTATATTTATTTTTATATTATACACCTTATAAAAGCATATTTCATTTTTATTCCAAATAATACCTTCTCTTTTTTATTGTTCCCTTACCATAGTTTATTGCCTGCTTAGGGCAAAGGTTTATACAGGCCATGCAATGGGTGCATTGCTCCAGCCATTTAGGCTTGCCGTCTACAAGTTTTATATTATTTAACATACAGGCTTTTTCGCATATACCGCAGCCTATGCAATTATCATTTGCCCAAAATTTTCTATCCTTTACTATAAACTTGTAAAAAACATCATTAACTATTGTGCTCAACAAAAAACCCATAGGGCTGGGCGGAGTATCCTTAAAGGGCTTATTTTGAGCTATAGCTTTGGCAAAGGATATTATGGCTTTATCCGCCTTTGCTATAATTTGTTTTTCTTTTTCAGGGCTGGGGGCGCTGTAAAGGGCTATATAGTTTTCAGGCATTGTAATACAGGCACAGCCCAGGCATTCTATGCCTTTTTCAGCACAAAGCTCATATATGCTCTTGTTTGCATTGCCGTTTGCAAGGCCTGCAGTCAGCACAAAGTATGCCTTTGAACCCTTGTTGAATTTTTCACGGCGAATAAAGCTTTCCACAATGCGAGGCAGTTTCCAGGCATACATGGGAGCCACAAACACATAAATGCCTGAAGGGTTTTCAGGTAAATCTTTTTTATACTTTAAAAGCTCACCCATGTTTATAAGCTTTTGCTTATTTATATTTGCTATGCTTTTTGCAATATATCTGCTGTTACCCGTACCGCTAAAATATACTATCATAATTAATTCTCCTATTTATAATAATTAATATTAGCATTATAAGTGAATTGTTTCAATATTTTTGTTTAGGCTAATATGTTTTGCAATATTATAATTTAGTGCTATAATTAAATATAATAATATGCCCCTTTTGCAATAGGAGGTGGTTTTATGCTAAGCCTTAGATCAATTGATGAACACAATTGGTTTGGTGTTTTGGCCCTTCAAATAAAGCCCAGTCAAACAAAATTTGTAGCATCACCTGTAAATATTTTAGCAAGAGCATATGTTTATAGAAATAATAATGCTCAAGCATTGGCTATTTATAATGATGAAAAGATTATCGGCGTATGCCTTATTTGCGAATTAAATGACGATTTATGCGTTTATGAACTTCAACAATTTTTGATAGACTATAGATATCAGGGTCGTGGTTTTGGTAAAGATGCGGTAAAACTTGTTATTTCCATGTTAAAAAACAAAGGCAAATATTCAATGGCTGAAGCTTGTGTTCACAGGGATGATATTGTAGCCTTAAACCTGTATAAAAGCGTAGGTTTTATAGATACCAAGTTAAGGGATAGACAAGTACCTGAAAGTATTCTACTAAGATATTATTTGAAGGATGAAGAGGATGGCTCCTAATTTCAATAGGGGCTTTTTTATTGCAAAATAATAAAAATTATTGTAGTATTTATATATTAATTAAAGAATATACGTTTGCAAACATAGAAAGGATATATAGAAAGGATATTATCATGAAAATTAAAAATATTTTGGCATTTGTTTTAAGTTTTTTAGTTTTAGTTTCCTTTATACCGGCAGAAGCCCAAGGCCTCTTTGTAATAGATGTGAATTTTAAACGCAGTTTTGTTAATGATTTAGATACGGTTGAGGTTACAAGTACGGCAAGCGGCGGAAGAGCACCGTATACCTATGCCTTTTATGTAACAAGGGAAGGTACAAAGGGGAATGTACACGCTACAACATACAGCAGTAACAATAAACTTGTATATATGCCTAACAAGCCGGGTGTTTACCATATTACCGCCCATGCTAAAGATTCTTCGGGCAGGTACACAGTTGCAACATTGGAGCCGATGTATGTAAACTCATTGGAGTTTAATATCTTTGCGGAGATTGATAATAAAAAATTGAATGTAGGCGATACTTTACATGTAAAATCCCACCCCATAGGCGGTTCTGGCACAATGAGTTATGCGTACTATGTATATAAAAACGGTGAGCGCATTTATTACAGAAAGTATAACAGGAAAAGCACATTGAATTATCGCATAAAAAGTCCCGGCGTTTATTATGTTACAAGCTTTGTAAAAGATAATTCCGGAACAATAAAATCAACAACTTCCGAGGCGATGGCAATAGGCGTTGAACCCCTTACATTGAACCTTAGTATTACAAGTAAAAATCATGCAGTGGGTTCACCTATAAAAGCTAAAGCCAATGCAGCAGGGAAAGGTTCACCAATGCAGTATTCCTTTTATGTATATTTAGATGGTGAAAATGTATTTAAAGGCAACTACGGTTATGATCCAAATTTCAGCTTTATACCAACTAAAAATGGGGATTATAAAATTGTAGCTTATGCCAAAGACTCTTACGGAAGCAAAGTTACCAAAAAAAGCGATGCTATAAAAGTTGGCGCTGCAGAAGGTCAAAAGGCATCACAAAGTACGGTAGTATCTCTAAATGAAATAGAGGATACTCCTGCACCTGCTGCTTTCAGCTTTGTACCCACATTTGATTTTGGTGAAAAAAGCGTTGGCGGCATTGCAAACATAAGCGTAGAAGCTTTTGGTGGAAAACCCCCTTATAAATATGCTTGTGCCATATTACGTGACGGTAAAAAGGTTGTTACGGAGCAATATGTAGATAGCCCCATGTTCCAATACAGTTACAGCAAGCCCGGCAAATATGTTTTTGAAGTGTTTATAAAAGACTCTGCGGGTGAAATACTTGAGCAAAGCTCCAGGGAAGTTGAAGTAAATCAAGGTTAAATATTAATAAAACTACAGCTTAAACTGTGGTTTTTTAGTTTAAAATACAATTTAAATATTTACAAAAACTTTACAATAACCCTTACAAATGAAGCTCAAAGGCGTGCTTTTGCCTTGTAAATAGCCAAAAGCTTTATAATTGGCTATTTACAAAATTTTGATTATTATTTAAAATTTACATATGTACTCTAAATTTTGGAGGAGAATATATGATTTCGAATAAATCGGTACTTATGTTTGATTTGTTAGGGACTCTACTGCCTATTAGCAGGGAGGATTTTAAGGACGAATATTTTTCTTTGATCAGAAAAGACTTTGATGAATATAAGGGTATGGGCTTTACAAAATCCCTGAAGAAAGCAGTTGTTGCTATAGAAAATAACGACGGCACTATAAACAACAGGGAGCTTTTTTGGGATGTTTTTGATGCTCTTTTAGGAGCTAAAGTAAGCGAAAAATCTGATAAGTTTAAAGAATTTTTTAAAAACGACTTTAATAAATTGAAGGATAAGGTTGGCATAAAGGCCAAAAGGAGAGGCTTTGTAGATAAATGCCACGATAGAGATTATGAACTTGTTTTAGCGGCTGACCCCACATTCCCCATAGAGGCAATAGAAACAATGCTTAGTTGGGTTGGCCTTGTAAAGGAAGACTTTATTTATATAAGCACCTTTGATAACAGCAGTTATGGTAAAGGCAACAAGCTATATTTTAATGAACTGCTTTACGCTATAGGCAAAACCCCCGATGAATGCCTTATGATAGGAAACAATGCTGAAAAGGACAGTTTGGCACGTGAAGCCGGTATTGATGTTTATATTGTTACCGACTATTTAGAAGGGGAGCTTATTAATAAAAACAGCGGTATTATGAGTGGTTGCTTTGAGGACTTAAAAAAGTTCTTGAAAAAAATGAGCAAAAAAAAGAAAAAAGATTAATATAGTGAGCGTAAGCTTACTTTTTTATGTAAATCAATAAGCCTGAAAAGGCTTTTTTTAAATAAAAAACGAGGCACCGCCTCGCTATAATTACCACATTCAGCCAAAGCTGTTGCAGCCTTCCCCATCCTTACCGTCGCCATACTGTATACGGTTTTGTTTGCTTTTTAGCGTTGCCGTAAACCAAGCGGCCAATATTATTCCCAAGCTTATATTATTAAATAAAAGGCTAAAAATAATGGTTAGCACTGCAAACTTCATAATTTCCAAAAAAGCTTTTAATACTTTTTGGCCGGTAGTTTCTTTTTTTGTATTCTCTATATTATCAACTTCTGTAGTTTCCACATCAACAATATCTTTATTTTCCATAAAAACACCTCCCTGCAATAAATATATACCCAAAGATATTTGTTTTAAAACAATGGAGGTTTTAATATTTATAGTCAATAAAAAAGGCTGTAAATATTCACAACCTTTTTTAAAATACTATTTAAAGAGTATCTAGTTTTTCTTTTTTGAACCCACTATGCTTACAATACCGGCAATACCGCCAAACAGAACACCGGCTACGGGCCATACTATCCATGTAATATCCCAATTATGTGTTGTAAAGCTCCAAGCAAGGTAAATTGCCACTACAATAGGCCAATATATTTTGGCTATATTGCCTACAATCTTTGAGTCTTCCAAGCCCTTTAAAGAATACTCTTCTTCGTTTAAAAGCTGTTTAAAAGTATCCCACTTTATAGCCCTGCTAATAATTAAATATACGCCCATAGCAACTATAAAAAGCAAAAAGCTCACAGATATAAAAGTATAAATCGGATTATGCTCTTCTAAAAAGCTGCTGATTATTACAGGAACAACACTTAATATACATAAAACTATGCCCGTTACCAAGCCGTTGTTATAGTTTTGCCTATAATTTTCCCTTTCCTTTTTAACAACGCCTTCAACACCATAATCAAGTAGTGTGTATTCCTTTTCTATATACTCGTACTTTTCCATATATAAGGAAGACTTTATGAACATCCCTACGGCAAAGGCAACGCATATAATCAAAAATGCAACACTAAGAGCCAAAATTATCTCGGCTTTTATGGGTATAGTCGTGTTTTCTGCAAGCCCTGAAAAAAATACCACAGGTACGGGGGATATTATACATAAGAACACACCTAAAGCTATCTTTTTTGCATGGACTGAATTTTCACTAATATAAGCATTAGCGGTTTCCAAACTTACTGATTTGAATGTTTCCTCTTCCGGAACGGGGCTGCCTTCTATATGTTCTATTTCATCATTAAGTAGGTAGTCTGTGCTTACGCCGAAAACTTTGCTTAAAGCAATAATCTTGTTAAGGTCGGGGGTGGATAGGGCGCCTTCCCATTTGGATATGCTTTGACGGCTCACGTCTAATTTTTCTGCCAAGTCCTCCTGGGTGTATCCGAACTTCTTTCTAAGTTCAATAATTTTATCTGCCAATATCATGGTAAATCCTCCTAAAATTTTATTTGCATCGGGGATTATTTTCTTATCCCTTGCAATTATATTTTGCCATTTTAGGCTGTTGCACTCTATAAATTATGCTTTAAACTTGCGCAACCGCTGGTTGCAAATGACTGTTTTAAAGGATATTGAGCTTGTCAATTGTGATAATGTGAAAAAAATGTACTAAAAATAAATAATATTGTTACTTTTAAATAATACATAAATATTATCTCAAAAATTATATTTTATGTCCACGTCAAACAAAATTCTTTATAAGTTTTTAACAAAAACTTGATATACTATACTTAATTATAAAATATCATATGACTATCTTTACTAAATAAAGGAGAGAGAAATATATGCAATTAAGATTTTCAGAAGAGCAAATGAATCAAATGTTTGAGCTTTTTGGCGATCCCAACGAGAAGTATATAGCTAAGGTATGGATTGGCATTGAGGCAAGCTGGAAAGCCGTGGCAGAAGTGGCCGGCTTTAGCGAAGTGCTTAGGCAGTGGCTTGGGGAATCGTTCAATATGGATGATATTGCTACAGGCTCATTAGGCGCCTTTGGTGATGATTATGCCTATTTGGGTTTAACGGAAAAGCGCTTTGTTATAGTAGTGGTAAAAACATTGAATGTTTCCGAAATGCGCTTAGCCTTTGATATACCCTTAGATAAAATAACGGCTGTAAAAATAAGCAAAAGCCTTGTTCCCGGCAAACGTCACGTAAAAATATGGATAGATAAACATACTTTTAAGTTTTCCATTACAAATAACTCAATTGGCTCCGATATGAAGCATCAAAAAGAAAATCAGCAAGCCATATTGGATTTTGTGAACAACTTGGGAAAATAGTTCATTGCATTTAAAAATCGCCCTATCAGGGCGAATTTTTTTAAGAAAAATACCGATGTGGCATTGGCAAAAAGAGAAATATACATTGGTATGAAGAAATACACGGATTTGCACAACTGTCATCTCAACAAACTGGGATTTTTTCATTCTATTTCTGTTCTTAATGTAAATACCTCAGGTAAATCAAATATTTCTTTTTTCAAAAATATAGGATAAAAATACAAATCATTTAAATTTTCAAATTTTAGCCATTCAAATTCATGTTTATGATGGTGCTCATGCAAGATAAATCTACTTCCTTTTTCCAATATATTGGTATGTGAAATATCAATTAAAAAATATACACATATTTCATGGAATATAATCTTATCAACATCTTCTTCAAAAAATCCTTGATTTAACCACAAAGGCCTTATAATTTTAGCATCAATTTCAAGCTCTTCTTTTACTTCTCTAATAACTGCATCTTCAGCTTTTTCGCCAATTTGGACTCTACCGCCTGGCAGATAATAATAAGGTGATCTTTCATCTTTCATGGCTAAAATCTTATTATCGTTAACGATTACAGCACATACTCTATAATTAAATTTACTGTTATCAATCAAAAAACTAATATCCATAATTACCTCTATAAATTCTAGTTTTTCACTCAGAATGTACTACTATACAATACAAACCCATATAAGTTTAGGTATTAGCCTTTTTTATTTATTTTTATATTTTTTTATGAAAAATACCGATGTGGCATTGGCAAAAAGAGAAATATACATTG
>JAAZPT010000107.1 GCA_012797085.1 Christensenellaceae bacterium
CAATACTTTTACAGGTGATAATAAAAGCACCAATAATGGGTATTTGGGCAATAAGTAAAATTTTTGGAAAAAGTTGGGAATGGACTATAGCTACAGGCATAGCTCTGGTATCAGTATTAACTCTTTTTATAGTAATTATCAGCTTAACAGTACCTAAATTTACAATTATGCAAAAGCTTATTGATAGGGTTAGCCGTATAGCAAGGGAAAATATAACCGGTATTCGCGTAATCAGGGCATATCAAGCTCAAGAATATCATGAACAAAAATTTAAAAATGCAAATGAACAGCTTACTGAAGTAAATAAATTTACAGGAAGAACAATGGGTTTTATGGACCCGATGATGATATTTATAATGTCTATTTTAAATCTTGCAATTTATTGGATAGGTGGATATTTAATTAGTGCCGCCGATATGAGTGATAAATTACCCTTATTTTCAGATATGGTGGTGTTTTCCTCTTATGCCAGGCAAGTTATAATGGCCTTTATGATGATGACAATTACATTTATTATTTTTCCAAGGGCAAAGGTTTCAGCAAATAGGATAAATGAAGTACTAACAACCCCTATATCAATTGTTGAAGGGGAAACCGAGCAAAGCGATGAAGATAAAATAGGCACATTGGAGTTTAAAAATGTGTGTTTTAAATACCCGGATGCAGAGGAATATGTAGTTAAAAATATAAACTTTTCTGCCAAAAAAGGCGATACAATAGCCCTGATTGGCTCTACCGGAAGTGGAAAAAGCACAATAATAAATTTGATTCCTCGCCTTTTTGATGCTACAGAAGGTGAAATTTTACTTGAAGGAATAAATGTTAAAGAATACACCTTTGAGGCTTTATATAATAAAATTGCCTATATTCCGCAACAACCGATATTATTTTCAGGTACTGTATTTTCCAATGTAGCTTTTGGTAAAAATAAAAATGAAAAAATAACGGAAGATGATGTTAAAAAAGCACTAACAATTGCTCAAGCTATAGATTTTGTAGAAGAATTAGATGGAGGTATTCATGCAGAAATTGCTCGAGGTGGTACAAATGTATCAGGTGGGCAAAGGCAAAGGCTTTCAATTGCGAGAGCAATTTGTAGAGAAGCAAATTTTTTAATATTTGATGATTCTTTTTCCGCATTGGATTTCAAAACAGATTTTAACCTTAGAAATGCTTTAAAAAATGAAACAGAAGGCATTACTAAAATTATTGTGGCTCAAAGAATAGGTACAATAATGGATGCTGATCAAATACTTGTTATAGATGATGGAGAAATTGTAGGCAAGGGTACTCATAAGGAATTGTTAAAAAAATGCCCGGTTTACATGGAAATTGCCGAATCCCAACTTTCGAAGGAGGAGATATACGGTGCACAGAGGTAATGCGAGGCCAAGATTTTCTCGTGGTGGGCCACATGGGAGCCGCATGGGAGATGGAGAAAAAGCAAAGGATTTTAAAAAATCAATAAAAAGAATTATTCTGTACACTAAAAAATATTTACCTTTTATTGTTATTGCACTGTTGTTTAGCACCATAGCAACTGTATTAAGGGTAATAAACCCGGCCTATCTTTCTCAAATTACTGATTTAATAAGTGAAGGGTTAAAAACCGGTATAGATTTAGTTGCTATTAACAAAATTGGCGTATTTTTAGTAGTAATATATTTAGTAGTAGTAATATTAAATGTAAGCCAAAGCATGATAATGGTTAGTGTTAACCAAAATGTTGCAAAAAAATTCCGTAACGACCTTTCGAATAAAATAAATGTTTTACCTTTAAAGTATTTTGATAATAATAGCTATGGTGATATATTATCAAGAATATCCAATGATGTTGATACAGTTAGCCAAGTTTTAGCTCAAAGCTTGAGTACATTGCTTGTTGCAGCAATGATGTTTTTTGGTACACTTATTATAATGTTTGCAACAAATTGGATAATGGCATTATCGGCTATTTTTTCTGCTTTTATCGGCTTTTCTTTAATTGTACTTATTACATCAAAAAGCCAAAAGTTTTTTATAAGGCAACAAGAACTTTTAGGCGAAATAAATGGTAATATTGAGGAAAACTATTCCGGGCAGCTAATTGTTAAAATAAGCAATGCCATAGATTCTACCAAGGAAGAATTTGATAAATTAAATAAAGATTTATATAATGCCGCATGGAAGGGACAATTTGCGGCAGGTATAATGATGCCGATAATGGGTTTTATAGGCAATTTAAGCTATGTTGTTGTATGTATTATAGGTGCTATACTTGTAATTAACGGAAACATAGGCTTTGGAACAATTATAGCTTTTATGGTATATATTAGAATGTTTACACAACCATTAGCTCAATTTGCTCAGGTTGTTGCCAATATGCAATCTGCCGTTGCTGCAGGGGAGAGAATATTTGAGTTTTTGGATGAGCCCGAGCTTGAGGATGAAAGTCATATAAAACAAGTGCTTACTAATGTTAAAGGTGATATTGAGTTTGAAAATTTAAAATTCAGCTATGAAGAAGGTAAACCAATTATTAAGGATTTTTCCGCAAAAATAAAAGCCGGGCAAAAAGTTGCAATTGTAGGGCCTACCGGTGCCGGCAAAACCACATTAGTTAACCTGTTAATGCGTTTTTATGAAATAAATGGAGGTAACATAAAAATTGACGGTGTGCCGATTTCAGATTTAAGCAGGGATAATGTTCAAAGTATGTTTGGTATGGTTTTACAGGATACTTGGTTGTTTGAAGGTACAATAAGAGAAAATATTGTATTCAATACACAAAATGTTAGTGATGATGAAATAGAAAGAGTTTGTAAATTAGTGGGCCTTCATCACTTTGTAAAGACATTACCTAAGGGTTTAGAAACTGTACTTGATGTTAATACAAGCCTTTCTTCCGGGCAAAAACAGTTGATAACAATAGCAAGGGCCATGATAGAAAATGCACCAATGCTTATATTGGACGAGGCAACGAGCTCCATAGATACAAGATCTGAAATACTTATTCAAAAAGCAATGGATAATTTGACTAAAGGTAGAACATCCTTTGTTATAGCCCATAGGCTATCAACAATAAAAAATGCCGATTTGATACTTGTATTAAAAGATGGCGATATTATTCAAAGCGGCACTCACGAAAGCTTGCTTAAAGAAGGCGGCTTTTATGCAGAGCTATATAACAGTCAGTTTGAAAAAGTTTCATAAACAAAAACAGTTCCTATATAGGAACTGTTTTATATTTAAAGCAAATAATAAATATATATGCTTACTTATCCTTTTTTAAACGCCAAGTTTTAAATGCAGGCATATTTATTACTATTGTAAAAATAGTAAATATTAAAAGCACAATAGTTATTGGCCTGCCAAATAAAGTTATAATCGGGCTGGATGATGTTGAAGCCAATGATATTGCCCTACGGAAGTTGGAGTCCATCATACCGCCTAAAACCAAACCCAATGTTATGGGTGCTATGCTGTAACCGTTTCTTCTTAATATAAAGCCCATTATTCCAAAAAAGAACATCAAAGCCACATCAAAAAGCCTTTTGTTAGTTGCAAAGGAGCCAATAACGCATAATAATGTAACTATTGGTATCATATATTTTTTAGGTATAGTAATAACTTTACTTAGCCTTGGCGCTAACAATAAACCCAAAAACAAAAGGAAAAAACAAGCCAAAAATCCACTTGCAAGTATTGTACTA
This sequence comes from Christensenellaceae bacterium, assembly GCA_012797085.1. Classification (GTDB taxonomy): domain Bacteria; phylum Bacillota; class Clostridia; order Christensenellales; family Aristaeellaceae; genus JAAZPT01. The sequence continues at coordinate 3,693 of JAAZPT010000107.1, forward strand.
AAGCTTTCGGGGTTGGTTTTAAGGAAGTTTGGTCCCGGTTGTAAACCGTGAACATAAAAAACCGATAACATTATGGCAGTAACGGCATCACCGGGTACAGCCAAAGTTAACATAGGCATTAATGCGCCACCTATAAGAGCATTATTTGCTGTCTCTGAAGCTACTATACCTTCATATGCTCCTTCACCAAAAGGACGGCTTGGATTTTTTACTATTCTTTTTGCCTCACCATAAGCAAGGAATGATGCTACGGGCCCTCCCGCACCTGGTAATGCACCAACAAATGTTCCTATTACACAATAGTACATGGAACGCCAAAATTCTTTTAATACATCTTTGGTTTTTACCGTTTGCTTAACAAACTTTTCAACTGTACCGCTTTGTTCTCCCTCTGCCACAACAGTTAAAACTTCTGCAAAACCAAAAAGGCCAACTAAGGCAGGTACTATTGCTATGCCGGCCTTTAAATTTTGTATACCGAATGTAAGCCTTGGGGAGCCCACAACAGGATCTAAACCTATCAAAGATAAAAAGATGCCTATTAATGCACTTACTAAACCCTTTGAAAAACTTCTGCTTGTTAGTCCACCCACTGCAGCCAAGCCGAACAGTGCTAATAAAAAATAATCCATAGGTTGAAATTTTAAGGCTATGGATGTGAGAGGTTTTGCCAATAGTGCCAATGCTACAAGGCCAAATATACTACCGATAAATGAGTATATAGTTGCATATTTTAAAGCTTTGTAGGCTTCTCCTTTTTGAGCCATAGGGTAACCGTCAATTGTGGTTACTACACTGGATGGCGCACCTGGTATGTTTATCAATATTGCAGATATTGCTCCGGAAAACACACCAACCACATACACACCCATTATTGTGGCTAATGCATCTGTGGGTGCCCATGTATATGTAATTGAAACCAACAAGGCTGTTGCCATTGATACGGACAAACCGGGTATTGAACCTACAAACAAACCGGCCACGGCTCCGGCAAAGCTCAGCAAAACAAATCTAACATCTACCCAATAATGCAATATATCTAAAAACAAAGGGTACCTCCTAAGGTAAACGAACACTTAATAAAGTGGAAAAAACAAAATAAATAATCAAAGTGGAAACAATGGATATCAGCCCTATAGATAGGAGCTTTTTTGCACCTATAATAATCATTAAAATTGCTATATATAGGATAGAGGCAGGAATAAATGAAATTATTGGCATAAAAATATAATATACTATGCTTAATATTATTACTAAAAACACATTTTTATAATTTACTTTATCTTTTGCTGTTTCTTTTAAATTAATTTCAATATTTTGATTATTGTTTTCAGAAACTTTTTCTGTTGAATCCACATTAATTTCTTGTTTTGCTTCATAAAATAAAGATATTGAAACCAAAATTGTAAAACATGCAATTAATAAAGGAAACAAATATGGCGACATTATCCAAGGGCTTTTAACTCTACTTGTATAGTGGTTTACAAGGCTGTAAATTCCAAGGGCCAAACCTAAAGAAAATATAAATATGCTTTGTTTAATATTTTTATTTTTTATTAAATTATGCACAAGTGATTCCTTTCTATAAAAACAAATGTTATCTATAGCTTTTTATTGATCAATACGCGGTATATTAAATTGTTCAGGGCTAAAGGCAGCCGCACCGGAGTCGAATAATAACCAAGAAACAGTTGATTCCCATTCGGAATAAAATTTTTTTATTTCATCTATGGTAACATATTTTTCATATAGTTTCTCTATTCTGTTTTTATCCATATAGTCATTAAAGGCTTCGTCTTTGACTGCTTCAAGGGCGGCATTGCGCAATAGCTCTTTAACATTTGAAGGCACATCGTTTGCCACTAAAAAGCTTAAAGGAGTATAAGGTATTTCCAATAATTCTTCACTGCCGGGCATATGTTCTACTAAGGCAGGAGTATTTGGATATTGTGGCATGCGTTCATTTGCGCATACTGCTAAAAGCTTCAAATCTCCACTTTCTATATATGTGGATACTGTTGAATGGTTTGAGTTTGTAAACACTACTTGCCCGCTCATTACGGCAACAATACATTCCGCACCTGATGCATATGCTGTTAATGCAGGGGAATAACCGAATTGACTCATAATAAGCGCCTGAACATGGCCTGAGCCTCCAGGACCGGTATAGGACATTTGTATTCTATTTGGCTCCGCTTTAATTGCAGCCAATAAATCTTCAATTGTATTATAAGGGGAGTCCTTAGATACTACAATTACTTTAGGGTCATTAGCAACAGCAATTATTGGTGTAAAGTCATCATAACTAAGCTCACTTATACCCATTACACGCTGTGTTCCAAGGCTATCGGCAGCAAACAATGCAATTGAGCCATCCTTGGCAGAGTCTAAAACCGCTTGGCAACCAATATAACCGGATGCTCCGGGTTGATTTTCAATAACTACTGATACACCTAAGATTTTACTCAATGCAGCTCCAAACTGCCTGCCGACTAAGTCCGTTGTTCCGCCTGCTCCGTAAGGAACAACCAATGTAAGGGATTTTGTCGGGTAAACTTCCGCAAAAGAACCCGCAGTAAAAACAACGAGAATTATACAAAGTAAAATAAATACAAATCCTTTTTTCATAAAAGTCACCTATATATACATTTAAGTTAAATTTTAACGCTACAAATTAAATATTTAGTTTGTACAAGCTTAATTATAACATATTAAATATATAAAATACTATAAATAGAGTACAAAGCCCTTGATTGTACAATCAAGGGCTTTTGTATTATATGCTTATATTAAAAGGTGTAACAGACCTTTTTAATATACCGTGCATTTGTGCAATTGCTACACCGTAGTTAGTAAATGGAACGCCTTGCTCTATAGCTCTAGTCATTCTTGTGTTCATTTCTCTATCGTTTAGCATACAAGCGCCACAATGTATAATCAGGCTGTATTTACTTAAATCTTTCGGAAATTCACCACCGGATGTAAACTCAAAATTGAGCTGTTTACCGGAATGTTTTTTTACCCAATTGGGTATTTTAACTGTACCTATATCATCACATTGTCTGTGATGAGTACAACCTTCCGATATTAAAATTGTGTCGTTATCAAGTAAGTTATCAAGCTTTATTGCACCTTTAACAACGGTTGCCAAATCGTATTTATAGCGGGCAAAAAGTATGGAAAATGATGTTAAAGGAATATCTTCGGGTACTATTTGAGCAACTTTGCCAAAAACCTGAGAGTCTGTAATAATCATTTTCGGTTTTTGGCTTAAGCTGCTTATAGCATTTGAAAGTTCATTTACTTGGCTCACAATAGCAATTGCATTGTTGTCCAGTATTTCCCTTATTGTTTGTTGTTGAGGCAATATTAAGCGGCCTTTTGGGGCTGATTCATCTATGGGTGTAACAAGCATAAACATATCCCCTGTATTTATTAAATCACCCAATAATTGTTTGTTTTTTTCCTTTTTACCTATTTTGCCAAGGGTTTTCTTCAGCTCAAATATTCCTTCACCGGTTTTAGCGCTTACTAAAAGGGAGTTTTCAATATTGTTAACAATAGTATCTAATAAATCTGTTTTATTAAGGGTAATAATATAAGGAATTTTTTTTGTTTTAAACTCATCAATTAGTGCCAATTCTTCTTTTTGCAAGCTTTTATTAGCATCACTTACCAATACGGCAACATCCGTTTTACCGAGTATGTTTCTAGTTTTTTCAACTCTAAGCTCGCCTAAGGTACCGTCATCATCTATACCGGGGGTATCTATTATAAGTACAGGGCCTATGGGCAAAAGCTCCATAGCTTTTTGCACGGGGTCTGTTGTTGTGCCCTTAATATCGGACACTATAGATAAATTTTGACCTGTAACGGCATTTACCAAGCTTGATTTACCTACATTACGCAAACCGAAAAACGCTATATGAAGCCTTTCACCACTTGCTGTTGCATTTAAAGACATATTATCCTCCTAAAAGCGAAAATCTCGGCGGTTGGAGATCTTAATTGCATTAACATTATCCCTTGCAATCAATTCAACCTTAGGCCTTGGTACTTTGGTCAACTCTTGCTCTATAAGTTTAAAACCTATTTCTTTAGTATCTTCCTTTGCATAGTCTACAAGGTACTCGGTTAAAGTCATAAGGGCATTAGGGTGGCAACAATTTTGAATTTCTCCTGTTTTGCAAAGGCTCATAAATCTGTCGCCGGTTCTGCCCTCTCTATAGCAGGCAGTACAGAATGAGGGAATATAACCCAGCTCCATAAGCCATTTAACAACCTCATCTAAAGTTCTTTGATCGGATACATCAAACTGCTCGGAATCGTGTGGGCGAATTTCCTCAGTATAGCCTCCAACGGATGTGCGGGAG
>JAAZPT010000108.1 GCA_012797085.1 Christensenellaceae bacterium
AAACCTTGCCTATAAGCCAAAGAGCATAGGTATATATAAAGTACAAGTATTTGTAAAGGACGGTACCGGTAAAATTGCTTTTGCAATGAGCAACGAGTGTGATGTTGAAGCAAACCCGGCATTAGAATTAAGAAATGTGAACATTTCAGAAGTAGCTCTGACTAATAGCCAAATTGATGTTGGTGCATTTGCCAGAAATGGCGTAGAACCCTACCAGTTTGCCTACTATATATACCGCGATAATAAAATTGTTAAAAAAACAGGTTATACTCAATGTGAAAATATTCCCGATGCACCTTATGGTGTTCAAAATTACAGCTTTACAGCAACAGTTCCCGGCAATTACCATGTAATTGTATTTGCAAAGGATGCCACAGGAGCCATAGTAATGAAAACAACGGATAAATGCCTTGTTTCAAACAATCCGCAGCCGGATGGCTATCAAGAAATAGGTTTAGGTGTTAGTTATTGGAATGATACAACAACATTAAAGTTTAATGTTAATGTTTACAAAGGCTTGCCACCCTATCAATATGCTTACTATGTATTTAAAAACGGAGAAAGAATAATAACAAGCAACTATGAAAATGTATATTATGACGAATTTTCCTTTGACTATAACGTTATAGAAACAGCAAGATATACAGTTACAGTTTTTGTAAAGGATAGTATTGGCAAAATAAAAATTCAAAATATTATTAATAATTACTTCGTTGATATATCTCAACTTAATAAACCCCAAATAAATACTATTCAATTTGAAAAAAATACTATTAATTTGGGAGAGAGGTTTGAAGTAACAACAGAATATCAAAATGGGGTCAGTATAGCTTATGATGTTTATAAAGATGGAGCCTTATACTACAAAAGCAATTTTAGGTCACGTACATTGATAAGCCACTTTTATTTTAAACCAAACCATACAGGCAGGTATACGGTTAAAGCCATAGTTAGAAGTGCTAACGGTACAACAGTTAGCAAGTTTACGTCTGACTATTGTAATGTGAAATAAATTTTTGTTAATGATTTAATATGTTTTTAAAATAAAATAAACACCACAAAGCACCGACTTTTGTCGGTGCTTTGTGGTATAAAACAATAACATAACAAACCTGACATAAACAAAGGGACATATAAAAATTCGAATATTATATTTAATTGTGAAAAAACAATAACATAAAAGCAAAAAATATATAAAATTATTTAAATAACATTGACTTAAATAATAATATATTGTATAAATAAACTAATAAAATGTTACAAAAACTGCAAACAACATTACCGATTAAAAAAATAGGAGGGCCATTATGACTCACACCAAAAAATTTATTTCAATAATGCTGATAGCTGTATTAATGCTAAGCATTATACCCTTTGGAGTAACAGAGCAGGTAGAAAACCCCGCTCCTGTTGAGCAAGCAGCACCAATAGAGGAACCGATGCCGGAAGAAGCCCCACCAAGTCCCACAGAAGCCCCGGCTCAAGTGGAGGATCCACCGGTACCTACAGAAGCTCCGGCACCAACGGAGGCTCCTATACCCACGGAAGCCTCGGCGCCCGTTGTAACAGAAATCCCTACAGAACAACCTGCTCCAACGGAACAAGCCACACCCACCGAGGAGCCTACTCCCATAGAACAGCCTACCCAAGAGCCTTTGCCAAGCCCAACCGTACAGGCAAATATTGTTGATAAATCAGGTTGGGAGTACGCCCCACAGGAAGTTGTTATTTCTCCTACACATCATGATATAGGCGTAGGCAACAGAATAGAAGTTTACTTAAATGGGGAGGCCGGCGGCACCGGCAAGTTTACCTATGCATATTATATTTATAATGGAAATACTGTAGTACAAAAAACATCCTATAGTAAAAACGATGTATATACTTATATACCAAAAACACCGGGGAAATACCATGCCCTTGCGTTTATTAAAAATGAAAAGGGTGAAATAAGAACATTAAAATCAAAAAAATTTGTTAATGTTGTTAATAACCCTAACCCAATTGAAATACGTGTAGATGTTTTTTTTAGAAATATAGTTTTAGGTGATGTAGTGCCCTTTGAAATTATTAGTTTTGGAGGGAATGAACAAAAACCGCATATGCACGCCTACTATGTATATAAAGATAATAAAGTTATAGAAAAATTTCCTTATAAACAGTCAAAGTGGTATTTTGATAATGGTTTTTACGCTTCTGATGTAATATATAAGCCTAAAAGCCCCGGCAAATATAAGTATGTATTATTTGTTAAGGATGCATTGGGTAATGCAAAAACACACACTACAGAAGAATTTTTAGTAATGGATTCTCCACTGAATTTACGTGCAAATCTAAAAAATAAAAATTTAAACCTTGGTGAAGTAGCCAATGTAATTGCTGAGGCAAGTGGAGGCGCAGGCAACTACCAATATGCCTACTATGTTTATAAAAACAATACAATAATTGAAAGGTTTAGCTATACAACCAATTCGCAATTTAACTACACACCAAAAAGTGAAGGTATGTATAAGGTACAAGTTTTTGTAAAGGATAGGCTTGGTGCTTTTAAAATTGATACCACTCAGGAATTTTTTGTAACAAAAGCTCCCTTAAGAGTGAGTATAAGTGAGGTTTTTGCAGCCAACTTAATTAGATGCAAAACATGTCCCGAAGGAGGGGTAGCACCCTATAAATATGCCTATTATATATATAAAGAAAACACCCTTGTGGAAAAATTACCCTATGTTAATGGTGAAGGGGACAGTATAGAAGGTTATTGTCATCAACTTAACTATATACCTAAAAGCTCAGGCACATATAGAATACTCGCCTTTGTAAAGGATGCTGCTGGCATAATAAAAGCAAAATCAACTAATAATATTAATTATAACGGCGATTTGACTATGTATGAAAATCCGCAAATTGAAGACATGATACACTTAGGCAACAATATAAATGTAAAAACATATGTGAGGAGTGGACAGGGTTTTTATAAATATGCTTATTATATTTATAAAAATGACGTTTTATTGCAAAGATTGCCATACACAAACAATTCAAACTTTGCCTATAAGCCGGAAAACCCGGGCATGTATAAAGTTTTAGTGTTTGTAAAGGACGATACCGGTAAAATAGTTTATGGCATGAGCAACAGCTGCTATGTTTATGTAAGCATAGGTTTTCTATTTGATTATGTTAGAATTTCGGAAGTATCCCTACCAAACAGTGAAATTGAAGTTAGAGCAAGAGCCTATGATGGTATAGAGCCTTACCAATATGCTTACTACATATACCATAATAATAGTATAATTAAAAGAACAAATTATTCAGAGTATGCTCAAACTTATAAGTTTACAGCAACAAACCTTGGCAATTATCACGTAATGGCCTTTGTAAAGGATGCAACAGGAGCAATAGTATACGGATCATCTAATATATGCGTAGTTTCAAATAATCCAATACCGCCAAGCAGCTATCAAGGAATGAATGTTGATTGTGATTTTAAAAAAGCTGCATCAACATTAAATATCCGTGCTTGTGTTTATGATGGCATGGCACCCTATCAATACGCCTACTACGTATATAAAGATGGAGTAAGGGTAAAAAATGCAGCTTACAAAGCAATCAGCACCAATAGTTTTAGCTTTGATTATAATGTAACGGAATCGGGCACATATAAAGTTATTGTGTTTGTAAAGGATAAAATTGGAAAAATACAAACCGGTACTATTGATAACTTAATATTCAACCTGTCTGTTGAACCTTATATAGGGCACATTGCATTTGCAAATAATACCATTAATTTGGGAGAGGAATTTTGTTTAAATACAGAAATAAGAAACGGCTTTGGGGCAAATGTAGCTTATAATGTGTATAAAGATGGAGTTCTATACTATAAAAGCAATTTTATGCCATGTAATTCTTTTGGTGATGCTGCAACAAGATGGTATTTTAAACCAAACCATGCAGGCAGCTATACAGTTCGAGCCATACTTAGAAGTGCTAATGGCAACGTAACTTTTGCAAATACAAATTACGATTGTGTAGTAAATTAAGGGTAGTTACCTTTATCGGATAATATAATGTAATAACAAATTAGGCTTATATCTTAAAAAATATAAAGCATCGGCTAATACCGATGCTTTATTCTACTTTAATTATAAATCTTTTACAGAAGAAAACAAAAAAGGGACATATAAATAAAAAATATTATTTTTTATGATAAAAACTATAAATATGATAAATCTAAATTTAAAATTATTTAAATAACATTGACTTAAATAATAATATATTGTATAAATAAACTAATAAAATGTTACAAAAACTGCAAACAACATTA
>JAAZPT010000109.1 GCA_012797085.1 Christensenellaceae bacterium
GTAAAATAATTTCGTTTATAAAAAGGGGGTGCCTGCTCATGGAAATAAAAAAACAAGAGTTTAATAAACCAATTAGAGATATTGCTTATGATACATTGAAACATGCTATTATTACAGGGGAAATTCCCGCAGGCTCAAGAATAGTTGAAACCGAGTACGCTGCTAAACTACATATTAGCAGAACACCGCTAAGAGAAGCACTTAGAAAACTTGAGCGTGATGGTCTTGTTGAATATATGATAAGAAGAGGAGTAATAGTAAGAGCGTTTACTATTGAGGATGTTGAGGAAATTTATAATATTCGTAATAGTTTAGAGTTACTTACAATTCCATATATTATTAAAAATGTTACTCGTGAAGATATTATTTATATGCGTAATCTTTTAAATAAAATGGACGGACTACTTGAAAACAATTCACTTGAAGACTTATCTGTATTAGCTCGCGAATTTCATTCATACTTAATCGGTATCTCAAAATTAAATAGAATTATTAGTGTTATTAATAGTCAAGATGAGTATATAAAAAGGTTTTCAGCTTTAAGTATTGCTCGTGAATCACGTCGTGAAGAAGCACATAAAGAGCATTATGAAATTTTAAACTGTGTTGAAAATAAAAAAGTTGAAGAGCTAAAAGAGGTTATTCAAAAACATATAGAAAGAAGCAAATCTATGTGTATTTTAGCACTAAAGGAAAGTAAAAAACTTTTATCCCGTGATAAAACAAATTAATTTGATTGCAACGTATTATACGTTGCAATGATTTTTATTTAATGGAGGCATAATTGAACAATTACCATACACATACATATAGGTGCATGCATGCTTTTGGTAGCGATGAAGAATATGTTAAGGCGGCTATTAAAGCAGGTATTAAAGAACTGGGTTTCTCTGATCATACTCCTTGGCCATATGATAATTTTAAATCTCACATGAGAATGGAAGAAAATCAATTAACAGAATATATTGAAAGTTTAGTGTACTTGAAAGATAAATATTCAAATAAAATTTGTATTAAAATTGGTTTAGAATGTGAATATTTTCCTGATTATATTCCTTGGTTAAAAGAAACTTATGAAAAAAATAAATTAGATTTTTTAATATTAGGTATACATTTTTATCCAACTGACCAAAATGTTAAATATATGCATGCAAAACCTATGGATGAAAATACATTCAATAATTATTTGCTAGCATGTATTAAAGGTATGGAAACGGGAATGTTTGAATACTTGGCTCATCCTGATTTGTTTTTGAGGTTTGTACCTAAAATGGATAAAAAATATCAAGATGCATCAATTAAAATTATAAAAAAAGCAAAAAGCTTAGACTTGCCTTTAGAATATAATTTGAACTCGTTATATTACAAAAGCAATGGTTTTCATAACCCTTCTGATGAATTTTGGAAATTAGTTGCAGATTATAATGCGCCTACTATAATTGGATTTGATGCTCACAGTCCACAATTTTTAACAGAACGGGAATTATACATTAACTCAAAAAAATATTTAAAAAACCTGGGGATAAAACCTTTAAAAAAACTGGAGCTAAAATCTTAATATGAAAAAAGCCCTGATTACAAAAATAGTTATTTTTTTAATATTTGTTTTTATTTTTCCGGTTTATGGAGAAAGTCTCAATATTGATTTTTCAAAAAAAATAGATGATGTTTTTAGTAAATTTAATACTGTTGGCGGGTCTTATGTGGTATATTATAAGGGAGAGAAAGTTTATTCTCACAACTATGGACACTCTTATAGAATAAATTCAGAACTTGTTGATAATTCAACTAAATTTAGAGTGGCTTCTATCTCAAAAATGGTTACTGCGGTTGGTGTAATGCAATTAGTTGAGAAAGGCTTAATAAATTTAGACTCGGAAATTGGCGATATATTAGGCTACAAAATTCGCAATCCCTACTATTCGGATTATCCTATAACTATAAGGATGTTGCTTTGCCATACTTCATCAATACAAGATACCGCCCGTTCGGCACACAATAGGGGCACAATAAAACAAATGCTTGGACCGAACAGGGTAAATGATAATTCCTTTATTAAACAAAAACCCGGGTCTAAATATCAATATTCAAACTTTGCTTTTGGCTTATTAGGCTCAATTATTGAAAAAGTAACAGGCGTGAGTGTTGATGATTATATGCGTAACAATGTATTTAAACCTATGGATATTGATGCCTCATATTATGCAAAAAACCTTAAAGATAAAAATATTGCTGCAAGGTACTATAATGATACATGTGTTGCAACTGTTGAGTATTATATAAATGAAGAAAAAGAAAACAAATATGATCCTGAAAGAAACTACTCAACTGTTATAGGTAACTTATGGATTTCTAGTGATGATTTATCAAAAATTCTTTGTATGTTAAGTGGAAATGGCTTTTTTAATAATTCTCAAATATTAAAAAAATCAACTGTGGAAAACATGAGAAAACCACAAAAAGGCGAGTTTTATATAACTGCAGATACGCCTTATTGCTTAGGAATGGAAATGAAGGATAATATTATAGAAGGTATTAAACTTCTTGGCCATCAAGGTTTATATTATAGTTCATACTGTGATGCGTTTTTTGATTATAATAATATGCTTACTATGGTTTTATTAAATAATGGAATAAAAGTTGTTAGAATTGATGGTACAAACAGTATGGCAAGAGAATTATTTATGTTAACATATAAATACTTAATACAATTACCGGATAATCCCTATCTAGTGGTTAATTAATATTATTTTGAAAGGATGGCTATTAATTTATGTTAAACGAAAATTTAAAAACAGGTCTTACCTTTGACGACGTTCTACTAATTCCTCAAGCAAGCGATGTTACTCCAAGGGATATTGATATTTCAACTCAATTAACAAGTTCTATTAAATTAAATATTCCACTTCTTTCGGCAGCTATGGATACTGTAACCGATTCTCGTATGGCAATTGCAATAGCTCGTGAAGGTGGATTAGGAATAATTCATAAAAACATGAGTATTGAAGGACA
>JAAZPT010000012.1 GCA_012797085.1 Christensenellaceae bacterium
CGATAATAGCGACTTTATAGCTAACTTTAATAAAAATAGTATGATTAAAAAGATTGGCTATATGGATAAGTATCTTGAAAACACTGAAGTTGGTGATACATTCCAATTTTTAAGGCTTGGTTATTTTACAAAGGATAAGGATTCAACCCCGGAGCTACCTGTTTTTAACAGAGTAGTTGGACTAAGGGATACATTTGCTAAAAAAGTTTTAAACAATTAAGGAGTAATTAATGACAGTTAGAACAAGGTTTGCCCCAAGCCCTACAGGTTACTTACATTTAGGCGGTTTGAGAACAGCCCTGTATTGTTACTTGTTTGCCAAACAAAACAAGGGCAAATTTATATTAAGAATAGAAGATACGGATCAAGAACGTGAAGTTGATGGCGCTATCGAGATGATATATTCATCTATGAGAGCTGCGGGTTTACATTATGACGAAGGTCCCGATGTGGGTGGAGAATATGGTCCATATATTCAAACGGAAAGAAAAGACATATACCTCCCTTATGCTATGCAACTTATAGAAAGCGGCCATGCTTACCCTTGTTTTTGTACAGTAGAAGAGCTTGCTGAAAGGCGTGAGGCTGCTGCTGAAAATGGTATTACATTTAAATATGATAAAAAATGTGCCTCCATTCCAAAAGATGAAGCTAAAAAACGTATGGCAAGCGGAGAGCCTTATGTAATTAGACAAAACATGCCTATAGAAGGCAGTTCTTCTTATGAGGACGTTTTATTCGGTACTGTGGAAGTCCCAAACAATGAGCTTGACGACAATGTTTTAATAAAGCAAAACGGAATGCCCACATATAATTTTGCCAACGTTATAGATGATCACTTAATGGCAATTACCCATGTTATGAGGGGTTCAGAGTACATTTCAAGCACACCAAAATACAATTTGTTATATGATGCTTTTGGTTGGGAAAGACCTATATACATTCATTTACCTGTTGTAATGAAAGATGCTACAAGAAAGTTGTCAAAAAGATATGGCGACCCTTCCTTTGAAGATTTGCTTGATATGGGTTATGTTAAAGATGCTATTATTAACTTTATTGCCTTGTTGGGATGGAACCCCGGTGATAACAGAGAATTTTTTACATTGGATGAACTTGTGGAAGCTTTTTCCCTAGAAGGCTTAAGCAAAAGCCCATCCATATTTAACATGGATAAGCTAAAATGGTTCAACTTTGAATATATTAGAAATATGCCCTTTGCAAACTATTTGAAGCAAGCAACACCATGGTTTGACAAGGAATTACAAGGTAAAAATATAGATTATAAACGCCTTGCAGAACTTACACAAACAAGAACTGAAGTGTTTAACCAGCTGCCTGAAATGATAGACTTTTTAGCTGAATTGCCTGAATATGATATTGCATTTTATACCCATAAAAAAATGAAAACAAATTCTGAAATATCATTAACGATATTAAAAGAATTGATTCCGGTAATGGAAGGCATAGATGATTGGAGCGAAAATACAATACATGAAACGTTGGTTAATTTTATAGCTGAAAAAGGATGCAAAAATGGCCTTGTGTATTGGCCTTTAAGGATAGCAATGTCCGGCAAGTTAAACACTCCCGGTGGTGCAATAGAAATTGCTTATTTGCTTGGTAAAAACGAAACATTAAAACGCATGAATATTGGCATAGATAAATTAGAAAATTAAAGGAGTACATTATGACACCATATTATAACCCTAAAATTATAGAAAAAAAGTGGCAACAAATTTGGGAAGAAACCGGAGTATATAACGCTAAATCCGATTGTACAAACCAAAAGAAATATTATTGCCTAATAGAATTTCCTTACCCCTCCGGGCAAGGTTTGCATGTTGGTCACCCCAGATCCAACACGGCATTGGATATAATTGCAAGAAAACGTCGCATGGAAGGTTATAATGTTTTATACCCCATTGGTTATGATGCCTTTGGTTTACCAACTGAAAACTATGCTATAAAAAATAAAATTCACCCACGCATTGTTACAGAACAAAACATTGAAAAATTTAGAAACCAACTTAAGCGTTTAGGCTTTTCTTTTGACTATACAAGGGAAGTTAACACCACAGACCCAAATTACTATAAATGGACACAATGGATATTTTTACAACTATACAAAAATGGTTTGGCATATAAATCCAAAATGCCTATAAACTGGTGTACCTCTTGTAAATGTGGTTTGGCAAACGAAGAAGTTGTAAATGGCGTTTGTGAACGTTGCGGTGGCGAAGTTGTTCAAAAAACAAAGGAACAATGGATGCTTAAAATAACCAACTATGCCCAAAAGCTTATAGATGGATTGGATACAGTTGACTTTATTGAAAAAGTTAAAACTCAACAAATTAACTGGATAGGCAGAAGTGAGGGTGCAGAGCTTTCATTTAATTTAAAGGATAAAGATTATGCTTTAAACGTATTTACTACAAGGCCGGATACTTTGTTTGGTGTAACATACATGGTTATAAGCCCTGAGCATCCTTTAATCGACTTATTTCAAGAATACATCAGCAATATTGATGATGTACGCAATTATCAGGAAGTTTCAAAGCGCAAAAGTGATTTTGAGCGTACAGAGTTGGTTAAAGAAAAAACCGGATTGAGTTTGGAAGGTATTACTGCTATTAACCCTGTTAATGGAAAAGAAGTTCCAATTTGGGTGTCTGATTATGTGCTTATGAGCTATGGTACAGGTGCTATTATGGCAGTACCTGCCCATGATATGCGCGACTATGAATTTGCAACAAAATTTAACTTACCCATTGTTCAAGTTAATACGAGTGGTATTATAGGTAATGAAAGCACATTAAACAATAAAGATGTTGTAATTATAAACAGTGGTTTTATTGATGGTTTAAGCATAGAAGATGCTAAAGCCAAAATGATAGATTGGCTTGAAGAAAAAGGCATTGGCAGAAAAAAAGTAAACTACAAGCTGAGGGACTGGGTATTCAGCCGTCAAAGATATTGGGGTGAACCCATTCCAATTATACACTGCCCTCACTGTGGTCAAGTTCCTGTTGACGAAAAAGATTTACCTGTTGTATTGCCTGATATAGAAAATTACGAGCCAACAGACTCTGGAGAAAGTCCCTTGGCAAAAATAGATTCTTGGGTAAATGTAAAATGTCCAAAATGTGGCGAAGATGCTAAAAGGGAAACCGATACCATGCCTCAGTGGGCCGGTTCTTCTTGGTACTTTATGCGCTATTGTGACCCACATAATGATAAAGAATTTGCAAGCCAGGAAGCTTTAGATTATTGGATGGCAGTGGACTGGTATAATGGCGGTATGGAACATACTACATTACACTTATTGTATAGTAGATTTTGGCACTTGTTTTTACACGATATTGGAGCAATTAGTGTACCGGAACCCTATCTAAAGCGTACAAGTCACGGTATGATATTAGGCTCTAACGGTGAAAAAATGAGTAAAAGTCGCGGCAATGTTATTAACCCTGACGATATCGTTGATGAAATCGGTGCTGATGCCTTTAGAATGTATGAGATGTTCATGGGTGCCTTTGATCAGGCAATACCATGGAGTACAAACGGTGCTAAAGGTTGTAAAAAATTCCTTGATAGAGTTTGGCGTTTACAAGAGATGTTAAGTGATGAAAAGGGTTATAGTAAAGCCTTGAATCCCTTGTTGCACAGCACAATTAAAAAAGTAGGCATTGACTACGAAAACATGAAATTCAATACAGCTATTGCCGCTATGATGAGTTTTGTAAACGAAGTTTATCAAGTAGGTACAATTACAAAAGATGAGCTGAAAACATTATTATTGTTGCTTTACCCCGTTTCCCCACATATAGCGGAAGAAATGTATGAACGCTTAGGTTATGAAGGTGGAATTTCCTTAGTAGCCTGGCCGGAATATGACGAAAGCGCTATGGAAAAAGATGAGTACGAAATTGCAATACAAATAAATGGCAAAGTTAGAGGTAGAATGATTATTCCTTCCAACATGAGCAAAGAAGAAGCTGAAAAAGAATTACCTTTAAGGGAGGAAGTAATAGAATTATTAAAAGGCCAAAAGGTTATTAAAGCAATATTTGTACCTAATAGATTAATTAATGTAATAGCTAAATAATAAAAAATGACCACTAAATTTAGTGGTCATTTTTTATATATAAAGTAAGTAATTAAGCTGTTACCTTATTATTTTTACTTGAAAGTTTTTTAATACCTTGATAAGCAACGTTAACACCTAAAATAAACAATGCTATACCGAATACAAATTGTAATACATCACCAACCAGGTTTACAGACGTACCGTTTATAAATGTTTGTATATTAGCATATATTGATAGTACTAGTGCTGAAAGGGTAATTATTAACATGATGATCATAGGAATCCATAAATATTTACCATTCCTATTTGTACTCTTTAAGAATACTGCACAAGCAATCAAGCTTAATGCTGACAGTAATTGGTTAGCAGAGCCAAACAAAGCCCAAATTTCTTTATAACCAACTTTGGCTAATAAATAAGCAACAACTAATGTGGCAACTGTAGCAACATATTTATCTACCAAAAACCTTTTAAATGGAGAAAGGTCTTTTCCGTCAATGTCTTCTTCCAACCAGAACTCTTGGAAAGCAAGCCTGCCTACCCTTGCAACAGAGTCTAATGATGTTAATGCAAAAGCAGATACTGAAAGAGTAATAAGTGTTGTAGCCAATTCAAAAGGCATGCCTAAAACTTCTGTAAAAGTAGCAACTGCATTAGCAAAAATTACAGCGGGTGTACCGGCAGGAACATTGCCATTTGAAGCCATAAAGCCTACTGCAACTAAAGCAACAACTGCTAACAAGCACTCCACTATCATTGCTCCATAGGATACAGGTAGCATATCTTTTTCATTTTTAATTTGTTTTGATGCTGTACCTGATGAAACCAAAGCATGGAAACCGGATACCGCTCCACAAGCTATTGTAACAAACAGGAAAGGGAACATTGATTTGCCACTAACAACAAAACCATTAAAAGCATTTAAATTCATAGCCGGGTTATAAACAATAATACCAATTACTGCTGCAAATATCATAAACACTAATAAGAATGAATTTAGATAGTCACGAGGTTGTAGCAAAATCCAAACCGGAACAACTGAGGCAATAAAAATATAAAAGAATATAAATAAATGCCATTTATCAGCCGGAAAAAATAACGGGAAACTCATACCAAGCACAACACAA
>JAAZPT010000110.1 GCA_012797085.1 Christensenellaceae bacterium
GAAAATTACATCGGTAATAGTTGGGGCAATGTTAACAGGCATGGGTTTGGGTATGATATTAAGGGCTGCCTCAACAAGTGGAGGCTTGGATATAGTAGGAATTTACTTCGCTAAAAAATCCCCCGGATTAAGCGTTGGAAAAATTGCAATAATTGTTAACACTACTATATATATAATAAGTGCATTGTTGTTTGATTTATCTACTGCAATATATTCATTAATTTACTCAGTATTAACTTCTTCAATAATGGATTACTTCCATTTGCAAAACAGAAACTCCAGCGCTTTTATTATTACAAAAAACATGAACATAAACACTTCCATAATAAATGAATTAAAACGTGGTACTACAATAATGGATGGCATAGGTGGATATACAAAAGAAGGTACAAAAATAATACTTACTGCAGTATCTAAATACCAAAAAAGGGATTTAAATAGAATAATACAAGAAAACGATCCTGGTGCCTTTGTAATATATAGTGAAAATTGTGAAGTTCTAGGGCATTTTGAAAAAAGATTTGATGAATAACAAAAATGGTGGAATACCACCATTTTTGTTTTGAAATAATTAATTGTTACCGGAATACACTTCCAAACAAAAACCCTTTGTTGCACAGTTAGGACAAATTAGTTTTCTGGTTGTAAGTGTATGCTTTGCAAACGTAAATTCTTTGAGTTTCGGTTTAAACTTTGTGTTGCATTCAGGACAAACATATGCAGTTCTTCTATAATAATATTTTATTAAGAATATTGCGGCAATTATTCTAAATGGTAAAATAATCAAGTAAGGTACATAATTCCCTTTAAATATCCACCACAATATACTTCCCCACTGAAACACTCCTATAAAAATGGCCATAAGAGTTAAGTTTACACGAGTTTTTTTAAGTTCTTTTCTGTTTTCCATAATAAATGCTATATCCTTATTGGTTTTTACAGGTAAATTGTTGTCTAGGCCATACTGCAATGTGTTTATTACATTTAATTGATTGTTTTTTTGTTCAATTTCTTCTTGAATAATAAGTTTTTGTTCCGCTAAAATTAATGCTAAAACCTTTTTACTATCATCATTATTTAAGATTTCTTTAATATTGCTTAATGATATACTCATGGATTTTAGCATATTTATCAGCATTAGTTTTTGATAGTCCTCATCATTATAAAGTCTTCTTCCACCATCGCTTAGCTCGCTTGGAGTAAGCAGCTCGATTTTGTCATAGTATTGTACTGTTCTAACTGTAACATCACACATTTTAGCCAATTCCCCTGTTGTATATTTAGGCATAGCTTTCACCTCCTGATTATATAATAGAGTATTACCTTAGGTAACAAGCAAGCCCTTACCCTAGGTGATTTTTAAAATTTTTTATATTATTTGAAACTTGCAATAAAAAGCATAAAAAACTATAATATTTTTGAGGTGTTATTATGATTTTTTTATATATTTTATTGTGCTTGTTGTTTTGTTTGGTTTTAATAGCAATAATACGTGCTTATTCTATGGCCAATTATTTATTAACCCATAAAAGAAA
>JAAZPT010000111.1 GCA_012797085.1 Christensenellaceae bacterium
CTCGGATAGCAAAAGTAACCATACCAGTTCTAACTTGTTCTGAGGCAGCTTCCATTCGTTTTAGATTAAGTTCAGTTGTTGTTTCAGGCTGAAATGCAACAGCAGCAGCAATACCCATAGCTACATTTTTAGTTTTAATAACATGGACTTCTTTTTTTGATAGCTCTGCAGCTTGCTCAGCAGCCATAATAATATTACTGTTATTCGGGAAAACAAATATCGTTTCAGCATTAACACTATCAATAGCATGGGTTAAATCATCAATGCTTGGATTCATAGTTTGACCGCCATCGACAATTTTATCAACCATCAAGTCTTTATAAATTTTTGAAAAACCGTCTCCCAACGAAACCGCTACCATGCCAAATTTTTTAGGTGGTATTGGAGCTTGATTCTGCATTTTTTGCCTGCGTTCTTCAACCATATTATCAATTTTAATTTGGTCAAGTTCTCCCATTTCTACCGCATATTGCAATACTTTTCCTGGTTCGTTTGTATGAACATGTACTTTAATTAAGCCTAAATCGTTTACAACAAACACACAGTCGCCAATTCTATTTAATCTACGTCTAAATCTATCAACAATTTCATTTGTTACTTCATCTTTTAATTCTTGAACAATAAATTCAGTACAATATACAAATTTTATGTCTTCTATATCTCCGTGATCATCTGCATATTCAGCAAAATCTGCAGCATTAGATGATGAAATATCACACGTTGGTAATTCTTCACCCCTAAGCGTTGCTGCATATCCATTATATATATATAACAAACCCATTCCGCCAGCATCAACAACACCCGCTTGTTTAAGTACCGGCAACATTTGTTGTGTCTTTTTTAAAATTGTTTCACCACTTTTTAAAATAACATTAAATAATGCATCGTAGTTGTTGGGATCAGCTTCAGCTTGCTTCATGGCTTCTTCTGCAACAACTCTTGCCACTGTTAAAATTGTACCCTCTTTTGGCTTCATTACAGCTTTATATGCTGTATCTGAGCCATTTTTTAAAGCCTTTGCAAATTGAACAGGTGTGATTTTTTCAACATCAGCCAATTCTTTTGCAAAACCTCTAAAAAGTTGTGATAATATTACACCGGAGTTTCCGCGAGCACCTTTTAAAGCACCTTTTGCAATTGCATGAGCTGCATCCCCTGCTTTTATATTCTCCCTTAGATTTATTTCTTTCATAGCGGAAGAAATCGTTAATGACATATTGGTTCCGGTATCACCATCTGGAACAGGAAAAACATTTAGTGCATCAACTTTTTCTCTATTATTTTGTAACATGGTTGTACCAGCAATAAGCATATCACGCAAAAGTACACCATCTATAGTCTTTATCTGAATCAAGGCAAACTCTCCTTATAGAATTACAAAAAATTATTAAACACGAATACCTTCAACCGAGATATTAATTTTATTTACTTTGACCCCTGTCATACTTTCTAATTTATATTTAACAGTTTCAACAATTGTTTTACATACTTCAGCAATAGATATTCCATACTCAACAATTATAAAAAGATCTATTTCAAGCATATCGTCAACTAACTTTAGTTGAACACCTTTGCTTAAATTTTCTTTCCCAAGCCATTCAACAAGGCCATCTGTTGCACGTTTACTTGACATAGCTACAATTCCATAACATTCAAGAGTTGCATAGCCTACAACTTTAAGCAATACTTCTTCAGTTATATGTATAGTTCCTATATCATTAACTATTTTACAGTCCATGACTTTACCTCCTTTGAATATTTGCTGTTCACAGCCTTATAAATCCAAATCGTGCATATTTAGTATACAATATTTTTATATAATCTGCAATAATTAATGTGTTTTAAAGCTTAGAATTTTCATATTCGGACCTTGATATTAAAACTTCCCTTGGTTTGGATCCATCAGCTTTACTAATAATACCCATTTTAGTCATTGCATCAATTATTCTACCTGCCCTAGCATAACCAATACTCATTCTTCTTTGCAACATACTAATTGAGGCCTGACCATCACTTAAAACCATGTCAATTGCATCCTCTAACAAAGGATCAACTTTAATATTATTATCATCATTTTTTAAATCTTCGGATGATGCTTCACTTTCTTCAATTACATCCATTGCACTTTGGTCAAAGAATGTTCTGTTATTTTTCTTTATAAAAGCAATAATATTATTAATTTCATCATTTTGTAAGAAACACCCTTGAACACGTAAAGGATTTTTATATCCACTTGGCATATATAACATATCGCCATTACCTACCAGGTTTTCTGCCCCATATCTATCAATAATAGTTCTTGAATCCGTTCCTGATGATGTTAAAAATGCAATTCTTGACAATAGGTTTGCTTTAATAACACCAGTTATAACATCAACAGAAGGTCTTTGTGTAGCTACAACAAGATGAATTCCTGCTGCACGAGCTAATGCTGCAATTCTATTAATATCATGTTCTATTTCTTTTCTACTTGAAGAAATCATTAAATCTGCCAACTCATCTATTACAACTACAATACGAGGCAATTTTTCTGCACCTTCCGGAAGGTTATTGTTATATGTTGTGATTTTATCTACATGATTATCTTTAAATTTATTATATCTATCTGTCATTTCTGCTAAAGCCCAAGATAAAGCGCCTGAAGCCTTATGTGGTTCAGTAACTACAGGTATTAATAAATGAGGTAAAACATTATATCTTTGTAATTCAACCATTTTGGGGTCAATAAGTATAAGTCTGCAATCTTCAGGAGAGCACCTAAAAACTATACTATTTATAATTGAATTAATACATACTGATTTACCACTACCCGTTGCACCAGCAATTAATAAGTGGGGCATTTGCGCCAAATTACAAATAATAGGTTTACCCGTTATATCTTTTCCTAATGCAATTGATAAGGGGTCTTCCTCTTTTTTCATTTCTTCACTAAAAAGAACTTCCCTAAATGTAACGGTTGTAATAGTTTTATTTGGTATTTCAATACCAACAAAGGTAGTTCCCGGTATGGGTGCCTCTATTCTAATACCATTTTCTGCCGACATATTTAATGCAATGTTATCCGCTACATTATTTATTCTTTTTACATTAATACCGCTTGCTAAATCAAGCTCGAACCTGGTTACTGCGGGCCCATGGGTTACGTTTGCAACTTTTGCACTTATTCCAAAACTATCTAGAGTTTCCTCTAACAATTGAGCTCTTAAAATATCTTGTTCGCTTGTATCAACTTTTTTGTTACTAGGTAATTTTAATAAACCAGCATTCGGATA
>JAAZPT010000112.1 GCA_012797085.1 Christensenellaceae bacterium
AGTGGCTATCACATTAATAAATCAACAGGGGTGGATGATATAGCCGCTTTTAATGCTAATGTTATTAATGCTTTTAAGGCGGTTGATGTGGCAAGCAAAACCCCGGGTCAAATGGCAACTCCAAAATTTCATGTTTTAACTTCATCCAGTCAAACGGAATTGTCATGGGGTAACGATGATGGTGGACTTTTCACATATGCCTTAATTAACGCGAAAGATAGAAATAGTGATGGCTTTATAAGTATGGGTGAGGGATATTGGGCAGCAAAGGCATACGAAACTTATCCAATTGAATCTGAAGGACAAATTTATTATCAACATGTTCAATGTTACCCATTAAATGACCCATTTTTATTGTGGAAAAAATAAAAACAAAAAGTGCTTGAGTACTCAAGCACTTTTTTATTTAAATTGTTTAACAATAAAAAAGTAGGCTTAACATGTAAAGTGTTTGTAAGTGGTGCGGTGCTAACGGAAGATTATGCTATGGATGTTGGTGCTGACATGTATGTCAAATATTCAAAGCGAACTGTAGTAAAGGTAAAGACTATGTTTAGTAACTAGAGCTTGGTGTAATTTAGTATGTTTTTATAAAAACCTTATAGGAGATTGTTTTTTGTTTACATTTTTAAAAGTTTGGGGTTATAATAAGGAATATGTTTTTTAAATTAATAGGAGGGATATAATGAAAAAAATATTCAGCATTTTATTGGTAATTATATTTTTTTTAGGAATATTGCCAACAAATGTTCTTGCGGATAACGCAAATATTTTTACTAACAAAGCTATGCTAACTGTAAAAGCTGTTCCTAATTTTACATCATTGCGAATATACCAAAGAGTTGGCGTAACAACTACTGCAACAGGCGGAACAGCTCCATATATGAACGCAAACTATGTTATAAAAGATGGAAAGATTATTTATAGGGGCTGGTATGGAACAAGTAATATATTTTACTATGTTCCTAAAACTATAGGTACCTATAAAATAACTAGTTTTGTTCGGGACGTAACGGGAGCAATAAAATATGTAACAACAGTACCAATAAAAGTAACGGACTATACTGCAACTCAGCCATTATATGTTTCAACAGCAACAAATGCAGCAGAATTGAGTGCCGGTCAAAATCTTATTGTAAGAGCGGTGGCATATGGTGGAGCAGGTGGATATAACTATGCCTTCTATGTAAGAAGGGAAGGGACAATAATATATAAGGGAAACTATTCTACTAATAATATTTTTTCGTATATATTAACAGATGCAGGAAGTTATGATGTTTTATGTTTTGTAAAAGATCGCCTGGGAGAAATAGTTTGTAGATCCACCAGACAAGTTAGTGCAATTGTAGCTCCTAATCCAAAGTATAGAGCCTTGATCATTGGGCAACATAATTACTGGGATCATACTTTAGCAGGTACTGATGTTGATGCCAATAATATGAACACAATGTTAATAACTAAACCGTCCTATGGTACAATGGCAAAGCTAACCAAAAAGCTTGATTTAACAGGTAGGGGAATTTTAAGTACAATTCCCGTAGCTTTTGCTGGGGCGGATAGCAGCAGTGTATCAGTATTCTACTACTCAGGGCATGGCTCAGATAATGGTTATATATTTGGTGTAGATAATAATTATCCGGGAAGCGGTGCAGTTTCATCTACAGAATTAGCCAATGC
>JAAZPT010000113.1 GCA_012797085.1 Christensenellaceae bacterium
ATTAGCAAAGTATTTA
This sequence comes from Christensenellaceae bacterium, assembly GCA_012797085.1. Classification (GTDB taxonomy): domain Bacteria; phylum Bacillota; class Clostridia; order Christensenellales; family Aristaeellaceae; genus JAAZPT01. Next base: position 17 of record JAAZPT010000113.1, read on the forward strand.
GGTGATTTATCAATATCTCAAGGACAAGGAACTAATACATTTTATCATTGTAATGTACATACAAGTGATACTTCATACACGAACCCAATTGTACAAAATTCTTTAATACCGGATGCTCAACATTTATTAAGTTCAGCTCAAATGATGTTGAATTCTAGTCAAAATACTGATACAATACAATATGTAGAGCTTAATAATTCGGTTTTAAATATGCAAAATTTACTTTCCCAACAAAACATACAGTATGAAGATTTAGCTCAGGCTATGGTTAATTTAACGCAAGCAATGTCAAACTTTAATTAGGAGAAATTATGAATAATAAAAGAAAAAATTTTGTAAGAATTACTGCATTAATATTAGTAACATTGTTATTAGGTAGTGCAGTGTTAACAGCTATATTATCTAATAGTTTTTAGTATATAAAAACTTAAATGTTTTTTATATAAATATATTTTAAAGGAGCAAATTATGGATTTGAAAGGAACACAAACAGAAAAGAATCTAATGACAGCATTTTCAGGTGAAAGTCAAGCAAGGAACAAATATACTTTTTTTGCAAGTGCTGCTAAAAAAGAAGGTTATGAACAAATAGCTGCAATTTTTTTAGAAACAGCTGAAAACGAAAAGGAACATGCCAAATTATGGCTTCGTGCTTTAGGTGGATTTTCAGAAGGTAAAAAACCCGGTGATACAGTTGAAAACTTATTAAGAGCAGCTGAAGGCGAAAACTATGAGTGGACAACAATGTATAAAGAATTTGAAGAAACTGCACGTAAAGAAGGGTTTGAAGATTTAGCAGTTGCTTTCCATGAAGTAGCTGAAGTTGAAGAACAACATGAATTACGTTATCGTAAGCTTGTTGAAAACATTGAAAAAGGTCAAGTTTTCAAACGTGATGTTGTTGTTCGTTGGCACTGCAGAAACTGTGGATATATTCATGAAGATTATGAAGCTCCGGTTATTTGCCCGGCATGTAAACATTCAAAGGCTTATTTTGAAATAGCTGGTGACAATTATTAATTTAATTAAAAATTATTGCAAAACAAAAAGGCTGTAGTATTATATACAGCCTTTTTGTTTTGATTTTAATCTAATTTATTTTTATAGATTTTAGCATTTGCTTCATTTACCCAAGCTTCAATTTGATTTTCATAAGCTTCATTTTGTTTGTTCAATAACAATTCATTTTCAATTTTATCTGATAATGTCTCTAGTGGCAGTGAGCCTTCCGGTACATCAGAAACATATTTAATGATATAATAACCATAAATTCCTTTAGAAGCAGGGGATATGTCATTTATTTTTTCTAAAGCCATTGCTGCTGTTGTAAACGACATATCATACTGTGTTGATCCTTTACATACTGGATAACCGGTTTCCTTTGTGGGAGAATTCATCATTCCGGGATCTTCACCATATTCGGAAATTAATTGATCAAAATCTACACCTGTAGCTATTTTTTCTTGAACCTCTAATAGTTTAGCGTCGATTGCTGAAAATGCTTCATTTTCAACTGTTGAGAGTTCGTTTTTTAAGTTATTTAGCTCAATATTATAATTATCAATTATTTCTTTTAAAGAGTTAACTTCAGAAGTTCTATCTTCCAAATTATTACTTGAATTTTCATCCTTTGATAATTCTTCAATAGCACTTTCAATATCATTTAAAGAATTGGTTGCTGTAGTAATTTGATTATTTTTTTCATTGATTTGATTATTTAATGAATTGATTTTTGTACTGTGATCATCACTTATTTTAATTAATATTTGCTTAACATTCCTATAGCCGGAAGGAGCATAATATACTGTAGTACCATTTATAACATCTTCCCCATAAGCTGAAATATTATTTGTATATTTTAACTTTGCTGCTTCAACGTTTTTGTCATACTCTGCTTTTATTTCACTATCTTCAACTTTAATATCTTGTACTATGTTATTACGCAAAGCATTTTTTGAAAAATTAACTTTATTGTCTTCTATTAGCTTCTCTAATGTTGGATAACCAAATTCTTGCATTTTGGATTCTATTTCGGCTTTAAGATCGTCTTCGCTTAAATCACTATCGGAAAACAGTTCCTTTTTAATCATATTATAATTATCTTGATATGATTTTTCTGCATTCTCGGTAAATTCAGCTAATTTATCTTCACTAAAAATATCAAAACCATTCTCTTTAATTTTATTTTCAACTACTTTTTCTTTAATAATATTATTTATAACAATATCTCTAATAGAAGAAATTATTTCCTTGTCATTAGTATCTAACTGCATTCCTGTTTGCATTTGATAATAATAGCTTTGCATAAATAGTTCTTGGTCAACAGCAGTTTGAACTTCTTCTTTAGTAACATTATTATCACCGATTTCTATAATAACTGTAGATTTATCAACTTCTGGATCCTTCACAATTAAATTACAACTACTAAAAGTAAAAAGAACAACTATTAATAATATAAATAATTTATGATATCTTTTAAGCATTTTTTTCGCTCCAATCTTAATTAAATACTGTCTAATTATACTTCAAATATATAATTTTTACAAGATAAACGTTTTTTTAAAAGTATATTAAAATATTATTTTGAAAAATAAAAATCGTCCAAAATATTTTGGACGATTTTTATTTTTCAA
>JAAZPT010000114.1 GCA_012797085.1 Christensenellaceae bacterium
AATATATACGATTTTTTAGATTTTGTCATAGGTCACCTCCCAATTAAATAAATAATAACACTGTTACATTAATGGTGCAAACATTTTTAAAATAGCTCTAATTAATTCTTTATACCATGGAACTTTAATATTATCAAGATTTTGTTCGGTGCACTTGAACAATGTATCTATAAAGCTATCATAAATTTGCATTACAGCTTTATTATCATATAGACATACACCGCACTCATAGTGTAAATATAAGCTTCTAAAATCAAAATTAATTGTACCGCACAGAGCCATATCGCCATCACAAACTACAGTTTTTGAGTGTATAAACCCCGGTGTATACTCATATATTCTTACTCCTGCTTTTATTAAGCTTTTATAGTAAGACCTCGTTGTGGCATGTACATACCATTTATCCCCTATACCGGGGGTTATAATGCGCACATCAACACCGGATTTTGCACAATTTGAAAGGGCAAGCATTAAAGCATTATCTATAATTAAATAAGGAGTACATATATACACATATTCTTTTGCACGACTTATTATATTATAATATGCACCCTCCCCTATATTTTCACCATCTAGGGGCACATCGGAAAAGGGTTGAACAAAGCCTTTTGACTTTATATTTAAAAAATCATTTTTATCCGTAGCAAAGGCGTTAATATCGCTTTTTGTATTATATAAGTAATCCCACATGGATAGAAACATAAGTGTAAAGCTCCATACTGCCTCACCTTTTAAAATAACTCCACTATCCAACCAGTGTCCATGGACTTCAATATGGTTAATATATTCATCAGCAATATTTATTCCACCTGTATAGGCCACATTACCATCAATTACCATAATTTTACGGTGATCTCTGTTATTAAAACTCCCTGAAAGGCTCGGTTTAAACCTGTTAAATACGCAGGCTTTTATTCCTTTAGCTTCCAAGTCTTTAAAGTAAAAATTAGGCAAATGAAATAAACTGCCAAAATCGTCATATATTACCCTAATATCAAGGCCTTCTGCAACTTTTTGTTCCAATATTTCCAGAATACTATCCCACATTAAACCAAATTTTATAATAAAAAACTCTAAGAATATAAACTTTTTAGCATTTTTAAGCTCTTTTAACATTGAATCAAACATTGCCTCGCCTATAGGAAAATATTCTACACTTGTATTTGAATATAATGGAGCATGGGCATGGTTTTGCAAATAATGAGCTTGTTTTTGAGCAGATGTATCAATTAATTCGCTAAATTTGGATTCAGTACCACTTATAGCCTTACAAAAACTTTCATTATACTCCTTTTGTTGCATACGAAAATGTTCATTTGTGTTGTTTTTTGCAAACAAAACAAAAAGTAAAGCACCAAAAATCGGAAACACCAATAAGGGTATAAGCCATGCTATTTTATATTCCGGCTTATCATCTCTGTTAATAATGCTTAAAAATGCAATAACAGCTATAATTTCACTTAATATATAAAACCAAACAAACTGTTGCATAAAAAGAATCATAAACAATAACACTATTATTTGAACAATAATAGCTATTGCAACGCTTATAAGCCTTAAGAACGATGCAATTACCCTCATAGCCACCCTCCTGATTAAGGTAATTTTACTACAAAGTAAATTTTTTGTACACATTATAATTGGCTTGATATGTTATATTTTATAAGTAAACAATTATTTTTTGCAATAAAAAAAAGCTGCTACACAGCTAAAATAAAAAA
>JAAZPT010000115.1 GCA_012797085.1 Christensenellaceae bacterium
AAATTTAAACAGGTTTGCTAAAGGTTGATAGCTTTTTAAATCATCATTTTGAATATTTTCATCATCAATTATTTCAAAGTTTGAAGAATGAAACAATATATCATTATAATTAGTACCTGTTATTACCAATGTGTTTTCTTCAAATTTTCTAATTTCGTTAGTCAAAACAATTTTTATCAATTTTCTAATAGCTATTTCTTTTTTTGAATTTTCTGAAATATTTTTTATTTCATTTAAAAATAATTCTTTAGCATCAATAATAATTATTGGTACTTTTAAATAGTTTTCAAAAAAATCTTTAATTTCTTTAATTTCTTTTAATCTGAAAAACCCATTGTCTATAATCAAACATTTTACCTTGTCTCCAAATGCTTGTTTTGCAATCAATGTTGACACTATGCTGTCAACACCGCCTGAAATCGCACAAACTATATTATAATTGTTATATTTTTCTTTAACTCTATTTATTTCGCTACTCGCATATTCTTTAATATCCCAATTTTGTTCACAAAAACATACATTAATTGTAAAGCCTAAAATAAGCTCGATACTTTCTGGATCATTTCGTTCTAAAACTCTTTGTGTTCCATATATTTCCAATTGTTTATGGTAAACGTCTACACAAATACCACTTTTGGTTTTAGCAAAGCAATCCATATTTCCACTTGGAAAAAGTTCTCTTGCTACAAACATCGCTTCGTTGTTTTTAGTTAAAAAATTGCTTTTATCCGTTGAGAACTCTAAAATCTCTGATGATTTTAGCACAATTCCATCAGAAACCTTTCCGCCATACATTAAAGTAAGCGCTATTGCTGCGCTTCCAACGGCCAAGACTGGCAATCCAAGTTTAAACCACATAGGATCCGTTTGTATTCCCAATACACTGCCCGCATAATCCCCTACAATAATGACGCCTTTACATCCCTCTATTTTCACATTCCTAACTTCAGTACTACCCGGATATACTTTTGAATAAATTTTATTGCTTCTTAGCATTCTTGATACTAAAATAGAATTACTAGTATGAAAATTTAAAATAATAATAAAAGCCTTCATTAGAGATACCCCTTTAACTTTTGGTTTTAATTTTTTTTATCGCACTATTAAAGTATGTGACTAAAGCTAACAATGCAACAAATACCGACATCCAAATTAATATCAAATCTAACCTGAAGTTTTTTGAAATAAAATAATCATTAAAAAAAGATGCAATCAATGCACTTATAAATAAAACTTGACCAATTTTCCCAACAATACTACTATGCACAACTATATTGTTTTTTAACAAATAAATAGAACCGCATATCATAATGCTTTCTTTAATAACAATAATAATTATGGGCTCTATGGGTATTGCACCACTAATATATTGCGATATAAACACTGATATAACCATAAGTTTATCAGCTAAAGGATCCATAAGTTTTCCAAAATCAGTTATTAAGTTATGTTTTCTGGCTATATATCCGTCCAAAAAATCTGTAAAACTTGCAATAAGAAAAATAATCAAGGCTAAATATTTTTTTACATTAAAAAATACAAGCCAATAAACCGGAATTAATATTATCCTAGCTAATGTTA
>JAAZPT010000437.1 GCA_012797085.1 Christensenellaceae bacterium
ATGTGCTATTGCCACGAGTGCTATCCTGAGCCACCGGTACGCAAGGGCGAAATTCGCTATCCGAATCTGCTTGACCACATTGATGCTGTAAAGTCTCGCGGAATTCCCGGCGAAATGGACGTATTGATTGCCGTTTTGCGCTACGGTTTCGCAATGCGAGATCGCAAGCACCTGGCAGAAAAAATGATAAACACAATAACAAAATAAAGGAGGAATGATGCAATTCGTAAAAGTATTAGATAAAGATTTATGCCCGCCAATTCAAGGTGGAAAGCCTTATGAAATCGGTGTTTGGCATCACTGCGAAGACTTCGATACAAGTGAAAAAGAGTGCGCTCCAGGCTTCTATGTGATTCCCGTGAGCGAATTAATACATCATCATAAGCCTTGGCTGGGCACGAAAGTATTGCCCGCAGAGATAAAAGGAAAGAGCAAGATATTTTCCCCAGCAAAACAACGGTATGAGTATATGAAACTTGATAATCCTTTGTCTGATGAAGAGATAAAAAACCTGTGCCGTGAGATTGAGCCTGAACTTAGATATAAGTTATCAGAAGCATTATACCCAGTAAACCCATTGTTGTTGCCAAAAGCTACTGTGAATGATGAAGATATTGAGTTACTAAAACAGTGGTACAGAGTTAGGAAAAACGTTGTGATCAGCGTTTGGGACAGCGTTGGGGACAGCTTTTGGAGCAGAGTTAGGTATAGCGTTTGGTACAGCGTTAGGGTCAGCGTTTGGGACAGCTTTTGGAGCAGAGTTTGGTATAGCGTTTGGTACAGCGTTAGGGACAGCGTTGGGGACAACGTTTGGTACAGCGTTATAGACAGCTGGGACAGCGTTTGGGACAGCGTTACAGACAGCGTTTCGGCGTACATTGGTAGCTTGTTCCTAAACATTAATAAATGGAAATACAAAAACCACGAGCAAGGTAAATATCCATTCCAGTCAGCAGTTAATTTATGGTATCGTGGTCTTGTTCCGTCGTTTGATGGTGAGATTTGGAGACTGCATAGCGGGAAAAAAGCAGAAGTGGTGTGGGAGCAGCCGGGATCTCTGACGAGATGATCATAAAAAACTGGGATAAATAGAGTTAGCAAAAAAAGTTTCATGCCGTAAGCCTTGATGCCACAACGACTTACGGCATTGAGCGAAAAAAAAAGACAAAAAAGTGAAAAAACTTCTTGACAAAATACCGGCATTGATTATCTTGTATATATATAGAGTGAGCCACCCCGGCCGCCGGGGATGCCAGGTGGGGCAGAAAAGGCCACCGACCGCTGACCGAGTGCGGAGGCCCGCGGGATCGAAAAGGATCCGGGGCATAGGAGATACCAATGACCACGATATATGTATATGATGATAATAGCGTTGTCGTTAGCGATGAATACATCCAGGATCAGGATGACGTAGAGATATGGTTTGGGAACGAAAACCCAGACGAATACAACGACGCAGATGACGAAGGACTCTTAGGTCTGCTACGTTGGTGGGTTCAGGAATACAACCTGCCTACTCCATGTGCACTAAACTTTAAGGACAGAATAGTGGAGATTAAGGGCAACTATCACACGGTTGCCACTCATATCCATACGGGAAAACAAACAAAATGGGGTGATGTCCTGGAGGGGACACGGGATTTCGCCCTCTCAATAATTGAATCCTTTGCAGATAATGATGGTTATATTATTGGCGTGGGGAATATTCTGTATAGCGCAGATAAATACCCCGGCCCAGATGTAGACGGTAATTTTCCAGAGTATTATAACCCTGATTATGCCATTATTGATCCCGCGTGGCCAGAAAAACGTTACTCTATTGGTGATTATATATACGAGATGGTTCCCGATCAGGAGTCTGGTGAATGAAAACATACAGAGTGAGCCACCCCGAAAGGGAAAAATAAAAAAAAGGAGCTACATCATGACAGAAAAAACACTAAGTACAATTGAGAATCAATACGGGGATGAAATCCCGGCGGCAGTTCTATTTCAGGAAAACGGGCAATTGTATCTCTGGGAGATCAACTGTCTCTCATCCCTTGACTACAACCTAGGCCATTGCAATTGTGTCAACCACTTCCCTTCATGGGAGGAACCTATATCAACAGAACAAGTGATTGCGCGTTTCGGAAAGGAAGCCCTCGATGGCTTCGAGGCTCCGAGCGACGCGCAGTTAGTCTTTGATGCGTTTGGCATCGAAGCGAAAGAACTCGAGACAGCTCTCCGTGTCGCATACCAGATCGGAGCAAACCCGTTGCCCGCACTGCGGAAAATCACCGGACGCCCAATCGTGTTCTCCGAAAACCCCGACCTCTTGGCATTCCCGGAGGCAGAACCAGGAACAGTTATCTTCGTGGTTAATAGCCGCGGAGAGATCTCCGTGGTAACCGTCGAAGGACGGCAGGAGGGCAATAGCTATTATGAGGTTGAGGCTGACGACCCGGTTGGGATGCCTGAACAGGTAATGCCTCCGCCTGAATGGGGATTGCTAATGAATTAGATTAAAGAGATATAACCTCGTTCAGGCAATGCCTCCGCCTGAATGGGGATAATCAGAAGAGAGGCGGAGATAACCTCCAAACTTGCCGATAAGGCAAGGGCGGAGGTTTTTTTATAACTTGAAAAATAAAAATAATCAAAACAAAGCGG
>JAAZPT010000116.1 GCA_012797085.1 Christensenellaceae bacterium
TCTTGGAACACCATTTGCACTTGTTTTCTAAAGTTAAACAATTCCTTTGGTGTAAACTTTGTAATATCTCTAAATTCACCATCTTGATTATACAAAACTTCGCCACCGGTTGGCTTTTCAAGGCACATTATGGTTTTACCCAATGTTGATTTACCACAGCCTGATTCACCAACTATACCTAAAGTTTCGCCCTTATATACCTCTAAAGAAATATCATCAACGGCCTTAACATGACCTACAACCTTTTTAAACGCACCTTTTTTAATTGGATACCATTGTTGTACATTTTTACTTTAAAAATAATTTCTTTATTATCAGCCATATTAGTCCACCTCCTTGAAGGAATTAAAGTTTAAGCAACGAACCTTATGCCCCGGCTCTACTTCAAAGGCAGGTATCGTTCCTTTTCTGCATTCATCCCTACAATCAGGGCATCTATCAGCAAATTCGCAACCTTCTTTTAATTCCGCAGGGTTAGGTGTAATACCCGGTATGGTTTCTAATAATCTTCCTTCTTCCATGCCTAATACAGGCACACTACGCAACAAGGCTTTTGTGTATGGATGGGATGGATTATTGAAAATATGTTCCAATGTTCCAAACTCAACTATTCTACCCATATACATAACGCAAACTTCATCAGCCATTTCTGCAACCAAACCCATATTATGAGTTATAAGTATTATGGACTTATTTTTTTCCGTTTGTAGGCTTTTCATAAGCTCCATAATTTGTGCTTGAATTGTAACGTCAAGGGCTGTTGTTGGTTCATCTGCAATAATAATTTCAGGGTTACATATCATTGCAAGGGCTATTACAACACGCTGTTTCATACCGCCGGAAAACTGATAAGGGAAATCGTTTATTCTATTTTCAGGGTCCGGTATACCTAACTCCCTGAACATAGCAAGTACTTGTTCTTTAGCTTCCTCTTTAGACATTTTAGGGTTATGTTCAAGCAAGCCTTCCGCTACTTGGTCGCCAACTTTATAAACCGGGTTTAAAGAGGACATTGGGTCTTGGAACACCATACCGATATCGGGGCCACGAAGGGCTCTCATCTCTTTACCATATGGTTCAAGTTTTGATAAGTCAAACTCTGTTATTTTATCGCCTCTTTTTTGATTATAAAGTATATAATCGGCTTTTACCCTGGCATTTTTTGGCATTAGCTTTACAATGGAGTGCACGGTAACACTCTTACCGCAACCGGACTCACCAACTATTGCAAGTGTAGTGGCGCGTTTTAAATCTAAGGATACATTTTTAACAATTTTTATTTCCTTACGATCACTAATAAAGCTTGTATTTAAATTTTTAACTGATAAAACAATATCTTTTTCGTTCATGTTGTCACACCTCCTACTGTTGCTTGGGGTCTAGTACGTCGCGTAAGCCATCACCAAAGAAGTTTACGGCAAGCACGAATATTGATATAACAACACCGGGTATAACCCACATCCACCAGTAGTTAGAAATAACTTCTATGGATTTTGCAGCATTTAATATATTACCCCATGTTGGTGTACTTGAGGGTACACCTAAACCTAGGAAGGATAGACCCGCTTCGGATAATATAAATCCTGCAATATTAACTGTTGTAGCAACAATTACAGGGGAAAACACGTTGGGTAAAATTTGCTTAAACATTACACTGCTTTTTGACATACCAAAGGCTTCAGCAACTTTAACGTAGGTTTCACCACGTAAAGCCATAAACTCGTTTCTAACCATACGGAAGGTTGTCATCCAACCTGTTATAGAAAATATAATCAAAAGGTTTGATAAACCGGGGCCTAATATGGTTACCATAATAAGTATCAATATCATTTGAGGGAATGTTTGGAACACTTCTGACAGTCTAATTAATAGCATATCGGTCCATTTTCCGAAATAGCCGGCTATACTACCCAATACAACACCAATCAGTGAGCCGCTGAAAGCGCCAACAACACCAACTAATATAGATACTCTGCCGCCATATAGTATACGTGAAAACAAATCACGACCGAGCTTATCTGTACCAAAAAGGTGTTCACTGTTTGGAGCAACAGACTTAGCTTTTAAATCAATTTTAGCTGGTTCATATTGGGTTAACAATGGTGCAAATATTGCGGAAAACAATATTATTATCATAAAAATCAAGCCAACCATTGCTAATTTATTGTTTACAAACTTTTTAATATTTTTGCGGAGCAAGGAAGAGGATTTTCCTTTTGCCGCTTTACTAATAGTTGTCATGGCAAAATCTCCTTTCCTTAATCTCCAAGCCTAACGCGTGGGTCAAGCAAGGCTGTAAATACGTCAACAAGGAAGCTTGCAACTAATATGGATGCAGCTACCATCAAGGTTGTTACCATAATAACCGGCATATCGCCCGCTATTACGGAACTGGCAATTATAGTACCTATACCTGGCCATGAAAATACGGATTCTATTACAACAGAGCCACCGATTAACATGGGCAAACGGAAACAAATTATTACTAAAACAGGGCGCATTGCATTTCTAAAACCATGCTTAATAATAACTTTCCATTCCGGTATACCTTTACTTCTTGCTGTTTTAATGTAGTCGCTATTCATAACGTCCAACATTGTGTTCCTTGCATATCGCATAAGTACAGCACACATTGAAAGAGTTAGTGTCGTTACAGGCAATACCAAGTGTTGAATTCTGCTCCAGTTGCCACCGGGTGAAATTCTTTGCCCAACAGGGAACCAACCCATACTAACGGCAAATATCTGTATTAGTATTATACCAAAGAAAAACTGCGGTATTGATTGGCCAACTACGGCAAAAACCCTACCTACATAGTCAATAATACCGTTTTGTTTAATTGCGGATACAATACCTATGCCTACCCCTATTATAGTAGAGAAAACCAAGGCCAATAAGGCCAATTCTATAGTTGCCGGAATTCTAACCGCTATTATTTGAGAAATTGGAGTACCGCTTACAATAGAGTAACCAAAATCTCCACGCAACATTTCACTAACCCATCTAAAATACCTTGTGAATAGGGGATCATTTAAACCCATTTGCTCCCTTAATCTTTCCAAGTTTTCGGCGCTTCCTGCCATATCAGGGCTTACCATATAGCTCAAGGGATCAATGCCTGTTAGCTCCAGGCCTATAAAAACCAATAAGCTAATTACTAACAGCATAGGAATCATCTGTAGTAATTTTTTAATTATAAATTTTAGCATATGCACCTACCTATTTTTCAAACAAAGTATAAAGGGGAGGGAAGTCCCTCCCCCTAATTAATAGTTATTTCATTTCCCACTCTTCAAATGCTATATCTGTACGATACCAGGGGTTACCAAATTCTATGTTTTCAGGAAGTTTTACATGGTCTGTATTAATAAACACGTTATTTCCTATTGTGAACAAAGGTATTTTGTAGAAAAGTTCTTGTTCTTTTTCTTGTAAAGCACTTAAAGCGGCACTAACTTCTTCAGGTGTACCTGCTGCTGCAAATGTAGCAATTAGCTCATCAAAGGATGTATCTCCACCAAAAATATTGCTGAAGTTTGCGTTTGTGGAGTTATACTCGTTATACCACTCACCGATATTAAATGCGGATAGTCCTTTATAACCGATGTCGTAGTTACGTGTTTGGAACAGGTCTGTTGTACCTTGTGTACTTTGAATTATGGTTACATCCATACCTATTTCACCTAAGTAATAAGCAATAGCTTCCATAAAGTCTATAGATGTTTGGTCGCTATAGTAGTATAAAATTTTGAACTTGTATGAGTAGTCATAGCCTGCTTCATCAAGTAAAGCTTTTGCTTTTTCAGGATTATACTCATATACAACGCCATTGTATTCCGGATATGAATTTAAAACACCGGAGCTAACTGTGTGTGCAAGTTCAGGGAACAAGCTTTCTGCCAATGCTTCACGGTCTATAGCATGAAGTATAGCTTGACGAACGCGTTTGTCTTGCATTACCGGGTTTTCGTTGCCGTCAACACCCTTCATGTTGCTTATAAAGTACCGATAGTACAAAATATCAACGGGATACATTGTCATATAGTCAAGTTTTGCAATTTCGGATATTGTTTCCGGGTGAGTTGGAGTTATAGAAATCCATTAAGCCTGACTGTATAGCTGTTATAGGATCGTTAACAAAGTGGTTAACAACCTTTTGGATTTTTGGAGCTTTGCCGGCATAGTACTCATTGGGAACTAATGTGAAATAGTTACCGGTGCTCATTTCACCAACTTTAAACATGCCACTTGCAACAGGGTTTGTCCAGAATGATGAATTGTATAACTCTAGTGGATCTTCATCCTTAAGAATATGTTCCGGTAAAATTGCAAATTGGGCTAATGTAGGTGCAAATGCACTGTAGGGAGCGGTAAGTGTTATTGTTATTTTATTACCGTCAACAACAAGGCCTGCTAAATCATCAGCGGAACCGTCTTTCCATTCAGCTGCACCAACAATTTTGTTGAATGCTGTTGTGAAAATACCGTTTGATATTGCTACACGCAAATTGAATTTAATGCTGAAAGCAACGTCTTCAGCTGTAATGTCTTCACCATCACTCCATTTATTGCCTTCTATTAATTCAATTACATATGTTAAACGATCTTCCGAAAGCTCATAATCGGCTTTAGCCAAGTCGTCTTTTAATGTAGTTAAATCATTTTCAGCTAAAAATAGTGTGCGGAAAACTAAAGAGTCAAGTAAAAGCATATTTTGCCAGGGATAGTGAACTTTGTCGCCTACACCTTCAGGCTGAGAGCTTACTTGAAATACCTTTTCTTCACTTGCCAGTGCTGAAGTGAAGCATGTTAGCAAAACGGCTAACATAAGTACTAAAGAAAGAATTTTTTTCATAGTCGTACTCCTTATTATTTAATTTTGCTAAAAGTTTATAAAAAATCCGTTTTTTGTAATAATTTGTTAATAAAAAAGCAACCTAATATATTAGGTTGCTTTTTTATTAACAAATTATTACAA
>JAAZPT010000117.1 GCA_012797085.1 Christensenellaceae bacterium
GTTAAAATATTATTTGCATTACTGGCACAGATTAATTTTTTAATAGGTAATCCCATCTTTTTTGCATAATAGGCTGCTAATATATTCCCAAAATTACCTGTAGGCACAACAAAATTAATTTTATCGCCTAATTTTATTTTTTCCATATTAAGCAAGTCGGCATAAGCGGATATATAATAAACAACCTGAGGCAAAAGTCTTCCTAAGTTTATGCTATTAGCTGAAGATAAAATATAACCTTTTTCATTTAGTCTTTTGTTTAAATCCACATTATTAAAAATATTTTTAACGCCTGTTTGGGTATCATCGAAATTTCCATATATTCCAATAACTCGAACATTACGACCTTCAGAAGTAACCATTTGTAACTTTTGAATATCGCTTACACCATCTTCAGGATAAAAAACAGTACAACCTATTCCCTCTATATTTTTAAAACCTTCAAGAGCAGCTTTCCCTGTATCACCACTGGTTGCAACTAAAATCTCAATAGAACGATCTTCTTTGTTTTTGTTTGTTGCATATTTTAGCAAATGAGGTAGCACTTGTAAGGCCATATCTTTAAAAGCGGCAGTTGGTCCATGATGAAGTTCTAACATATATGTTTGAGCGTTTAGTTCCTTTAATGGCGCGATACGGCTGTCATCAAATTTACTTTCATTATAAGCTTGGTTAACTATATCAATAATTTCGCTTTTTTCGTAATCGTCTAAAAGCAAAAACAATATTTCAGCAGCACGCTCTAAATAATTCATTGAGCATAACTTTTTAATAAAATCATTATCCAATTGCGGAAATAAAACAGGGCAATATAAGCCACCACTATTGGATAGACCCTTGAGTATTGCTTGGGATGCTGTTACACATTCATGACTTCTGGTTGAAAAATAAGGCATAATATCACTTCCATTTGATAATATAGCACCATTTCTACTATGAAACGGTGCTAAAAATATTTTTTTAAAAAGGCAATTGCCCTTAAATTAAGTATTTGTTTAAAAATTCAGGTAAATCAGCGGGATCTTCACTTACGGATAATACAAATTCAACTTTATGAAGATCGGATAATACGGCTAAACGCTCAAAGAACCATTTTGAATCTTTTAAATCTATTTTAATAAGTTTTTTAAAGGCATCTAAACATATTAAACTAATATCATAATTTTGAGTAATAGCGCCTGCTAAAAAACCTAAAAGCATTTTATCATCAACAATTTCAAATTCACCGGCATTTACAAAACGAACTTCATGACGCAAGTCAAACATATAGCGATTATCGTCATCTACAAACAATACGCCATGAGCTGCATCTTTTGAAGCCTCATTAGCAAAATCTAAAATTCGCTTAGTTTTTCCGGAACCTTTTTTTCCAGCAATTATTTTAATCATAACAAATCTCCTTTTAATAATATTACTTTTCATATATAAATTAGAATTATAAATTAAATTATTACTAATACAATTATAGTATATATTTAATGTTTAATCAAATACAAAATCTTAAATAATCAAATTATAAACAAGAACGATTTTATAAAATTCAGACATTCTATTTTAAATATCATATTAAACAAATATATTTATTTGGTAAAAATTAAAATAAAAACGTTGACAATATAAGGTTTTGATGATAAACTTTAGTGGTTGTCGTACTTGACGCATTTTATTAATGCGCTCTTTTACGGATAAGACAGAAAGGGGATGCGTTGTGGAGCTTCAAACTAATGATGAAATTCTTCAGCAACTTGTAAGGGCTAAAAACAAAGCTGTAGGTACTAAAAAAGTTCTTAAAGCTATTGATAATAAAATAGCTCAGCGAGTTTATTTGGCTAAAGATACGGATAGTTTTATGTATCAAAGTGTTATTAATAATGCTCAGCTTGCAAACATTCCTGTTACCATGGTGGAAAGTAGAGTTTTACTTGGTAAAATATGTGGAGTTTCTGTAAAAACGGCAGCAGCAGCTATTTGTAAATAGCAAACAAATTAACCTATAAAGCTTTTGAGGGTTGCTAAAGCTTTTTAGATATTATTTGGGAGGTGCTTTAATGCCCACAATTAATCAATTGATTCGCAAAGGAAGAAAAAGGGCTGAAAACAAGTCAAATTCACCAATTTTGCAGGGTTGCCCTCAAAGGCGTGGCGTTTGTCTTAGTGTTAAAACAACAACACCAAAAAAGCCTAATTCCGCATTGCGTAAAATTGCCAGGATTCGTTTAACAAACCAAATCGAAGGTACATGCTATATCCCGGGTATAGGTCATAACCTACAGGAGCATAGTGTGGTGCTAATTCGTGGTGGTCGTGTACGTGATCTACCCGGCGTTCGTTATCACATTATTCGTGGTGCGCTTGATACAGCTGGCGTGGCAAAAAGAATGCAAGGCCGTTCATTATACGGCGCAAAACGTCCGAAAAAATAATTCGTTCGTTATTTAATTGAGTAAGGATTCCTGAAAATGCTTGACGAGTTGTGTTTTGTTAATTTGTACAATTTACTTGGAACGGTAAATTGATCAATACGTAATTAATAATCTACAAACATCGTTTCGCCTAAGCGATACCGATATGGATGCTGACGTGTCGGACATGCCAAATGGAAATCCCGAACTAAACTAAATTGTGTTTTTTAAACACAAGAGGAGGTTACAACATGCCCCGTCGTGGATTTATACCAAAACGTGAAGTGTTGCCGGATCCAGTTTATGGTACAACTGTTGTTACTAAGCTAATTAATCAAATTATGCTTGATGGTAAACGCGGTATAGCGCAACGTATTTGTTATGAGGCTTTTGATAAAATTGCTGAAAAAAGTGGGAAAACCGCCAATGAGGTTTTCGAAGCTGCTTTAGAAAATGTATCGCCTCAGTTAGAAGTTAAAGCCCGCCGTGTAGGTGGTGCTACATATCAAGTACCAATGGAAATTCGTCCAGAGCGTCGTCAAACATTGGCACTAAGATGGCTAGTTGATTTTAGCCGTAAACGTGGTGAGAAAACTATGGCTCAAAGGCTTGCAGGTGAATTGTTGGATGCTTCCAATAATACAGGCAACGCAGTTAAGCGTAAAGAAGAAATGCATCGTATGGCAGAAGCGAACAAAGCATTTGCTCACTATCGTTGGTAATTTGTTAATAAAAACTATGAAATTGTTTCCGCTTTTGCGGGAAAGGAGATACTACCATAATGGGCAGAAGTCATCCATTAGAAAAACTACGTAATATAGGAATTATGGCTCATATAGATGCTGGCAAAACAACCACAACAGAGCGTATATTGTTTTATACCGGCCGTACACACCGTTTGGGCGAAACACATGAAGGCGGTGCAACAATGGACTGGATGGATCAGGAACGTGAGCGTGGAATAACCATTACATCTGCAGCCACAACATGCCAATGGAAAGGTCATAGAATTAATATTATAGATACTCCTGGTCACGTTGACTTTACTATGGAAGTTGAACGTTCTTTAAGGGTGTTGGATGGTGCGGTTGCTGTATTCTGTGCTAAAGGTGGTGTTGAACCGCAAAGTGAAACTGTTTGGCGCCAAGCAACAAAATACAATGTTCCAAGAATGGCATATGTTAATAAAATGGATATTAACGGAGCTGATTTTTTCAGAGCTATTGAAATGATGAAGGATAGGCTTAAAGCTAATGCAGTGCCAATTCAAATACCAATAGGTAAAGAGGCTGATTTCAAGGGCATAATAGACCTTGTTAGAATGAGAGCTGAAGTATACTATGATGATTTGGGTCAAGATGTTAGAGATGAAGAAATACCTGTAGAACTTTTAGCTTTAGCTGAAGAATCTCGTGGTAAAATGATAGAAAGTATTGCTGAACTTGATGAAACATTACTTGAAAAATATCTTGAAGGTGAAAATATTAGCGAAGAAGAACTAGCCAAGGGTATTCGTAATGCTACAATAGCATGTATTATGACACCGGTATTATGTGGTACTTCATATCGCAACAAAGGTGTACAAATGTTGCTTGATGCAATTATTGATTACATGCCTTCACCATTGGATATACCGGCTATACAAGGTACATCGCCTGCTGATAGTTCAATAAAACTAGAACGTTTAGCATCTGATGATGAACCTTTTTCAGCCTTAGCTTTCAAAGTTATGGTTGATCCCTATGTTGGTAAACTTACATTTGCCCGTGTATATTCCGGTAAACTTGATGCCGGTAGTTATGCTTTTAATAGCGTCAAACAAAAACGTGAAAGAGTCGGTCGTATACTACAAATGCACGCCAACTCCCGTGAAGAACTTGAAACGGTTTATAGCGGTGAAATTGTTGGCATAGTTGGTTTAAAAAACACAACAACCGGTGAAACTTTGTGTGATGAAAATAATCAAATTATTTTAGAAAACATGGAGTTTCCTGATCCGGTTATAAGAGTTGCTATAGAACCAAAAACAAAAGCCGGTCAAGAGAAAATGACAATGGCATTGATACGTTTAGCCGACGAAGATCCTACATTTAGAACTTATACAGATAATGAGACCGGTCAAACAATAATCGCAGGTATGGGAGAGCTTCATCTTGAAATTATAGTTGACAGGTTGATTCGCGAATTCCGTGTTAAAGCAACAGTTGGTAAACCACAATTTGCATATCGCGAGACTATTCGTAAAAGTGCTAAGGCAGAAGGTCGTTATGTTCGTCAAACAGGTGGTCATGGTCAATATGGTCACTGTTGGATTGAAATTGAACCTGCTAATGCAGGCGAAGGTATTAGCTTTGAAAGTCGTATAGTAGGCGGTGTTATTCCCAAAGAATTTATTGCACCTATTGAAGCAGGTATACGCGAAGCTGCAAAATCCGGAACAATGGCAGGTTTTGAAGTTGTAGATTTTAAAGCAATACTATATGATGGTTCATACCATGATGTTGACTCTTCAGAAATGGCATATAAAATAGCCGGTTCTATGGCATTTAAAGAAGCTATGAAAAAAGCAAGTCCTTGCTTAATGGAACCAATGATGAAAGTAGAAGTTGTTCTTCCGGATCAATATCTTGGCGATGTTATAGGGGATATATCTAGCCGTAGAGGAAGAATAGATGGTATGGAATCACGTAGTGGTGAACAATGTGTTCATGCTTTTGTACTACTAAGTGAAATGTTTGGCTATGCTACGGATTTAAGAAGTCGTACGCAAGGTCGCGGAATATTCACAATGCAGTTTGACCACTATGAAGAAGTTCCCAGGTCAATTGCTGAAAAAATTACA
Source organism: Christensenellaceae bacterium (assembly GCA_012797085.1). Classification (GTDB taxonomy): domain Bacteria; phylum Bacillota; class Clostridia; order Christensenellales; family Aristaeellaceae; genus JAAZPT01. The sequence continues at coordinate 5,245 of JAAZPT010000117.1, forward strand.
GGATTACATTAATCATAATATAAATATTTTTCTTATTATTAAATTAGGAGGAAATTATAATGGCAAAGGCAAAATTTGAGAGAAATAAGCCGCACGTAAATATCGGAACAATAGGTCACGTAGACCATGGTAAGACAACATTAACAGCAGCAATAACAATGGTATTGGCAGCAGGTGGTCACGCACAAGCGATGAGATATGACCAAATAGATAAAGCGCCGGAAGAGAAAGCACGTGGAATCACGATAAACACAAGCCACGTAGAGTACGAAACAGATGCAAGGCACTACGCCCACGTAGACTGCCCCGGCCACGCTGACTATGTTAAAAACATGATAACAGGGGCAGCACAAATGGACGGAGCAATCCTGGTAGTATCAGCTCCTGACGGCCCAATGCCCCAAACTCGTGAACATATCTTGTTAGCTCGTCAAGTTGGCGTTCCCTACATAGTAGTGTTCATGAACAAAACAGACCAATTAGATGACCCAGAGTTATTAGAATTGGTAGAGATGGAAATTCGTGAATTGTTAAGCGATTACGACTTCCCGGGAGATGACACTCCAATAGTAAAAGGCTCAGCATTAAAAGCATTAGAGTACCTACAAGCAGGAGGAACAGATCCTAAGAACGCAGAAGAATGCAAACCAATATATGAGCTAATGGACGAAGTGGATAGTTACATACCTTCACCGGAACGTCCGACAGATAAGCCCTTCTTGATGCCTGTGGAAGACGTATTCTCCATAACCGGTCGTGGAACAGTAGCTACAGGTCGTGTAGAGCGCGGAGTAGTAAAAGTAAGCGATAACGTAGAAATCGTAGGCTTAAGAGAAAAATCCCGTACAGTAGTAGTAACAGGAGTAGAAATGTTCCACAAATTGTTAGACCAAGCAGAAGCAGGAGATAACATAGGAGCATTGCTACGTGGAGTACAAAGGGATGAAATAGAACGTGGTCAAGTATTAGCGAAACCGGGTTCAATCAAACCCTATACAAAATTCGTAGGTCAAGTATACGTATTGAAGAAAGAAGAAGGTGGACGTCATACACCATTCTTTAATGGATATCGTCCCCAATTCTACTTTAGAACAACAGACGTAACAGGTAACATCAAACTACCTCAAGACGTAGAGATGGTAATGCCGGGAGACCATATTGATATGGAAATAGAACTAATAACCCCCATAGCAATAGAACAAGGTTTACGTTTTGCTATCCGTGAAGGTGGCCGTACCGTTGGTTCAGGCGTTGTTGCTAAAGTTATTGGTTAATTTAAAAAAATCTCATACCGAGTTTTACTCGGTATGAGTAAGTCATAATAAAGGCAGGAGGTGGCCGACGTGGCTAGCGTTGCCCGCAATAAAATTTGCTTGGCTTGCACTGAGTGCAAACAGCGTAATTATAACTCTATGAAAAATAAGAAGAATTCACCAGATCGTATTGAATTAAAAAAATATTGTCGTTTTTGTAAAAAACATACTGCTCATAGGGAAACAAAATAGTTTAATATTATCTGTGTTAAGGATGTGAAATAATTGTCAAATCCAGGGCAAAAAAAGAAATCTATTTTTAGCAGAATCGGTGAATGGTTTATAAAATTACCAGGACGTATAGCTAAAGGTTTCAAAAACATGTGGCATGAGCTAAAGAAAGTTTCATGGCCTACACGTAAGGAATTACTAAATTACACAGTTATAGTACTAGTGTTTATGGTGTTTATGGGTATAGTTATTGGCTTGCTTGATGCAGGTGCAACTCAACTTATTAATTTAATCTCTTAATCGTCATAAACATAGAAGATCACCTTTTAACAAGGTGTTAGGAGAAGTTTCATGTCTGACGAAAAGAAAACTCCAAAGCCGTGTTGGTATGTTGTTCATACCTATGCTGGCTATGAAAATAAAGTTAGAGATACTTTACTAAAAGCAGTTGAAAACAATAACATGCAAAATTTAATTTTAGATGTTATTGTTCCTGTTGAAGAAGTTGTTGAAATTCGTGGCCAACGCCGTGTAAAGTCAACACGAAAAGTTTATCCAAGCTATGTTCTTGTTCATATGATAGAAACAACAAGAAGCTGGTACCTTGTACGTAACACAAGAGGTGTTACAGGTTTTGTTGGCCCGGATAGCAAACCAGTACCATTAACCGATGAAGAAGTTGAAGTAATGCTTAGCACGCAAGAAAAGAGTGTTGAGTTTGATATTGCTATCGGTGAAGAGGTTAGAGTTTTAGCCGGTCCATTAGAGAACTTTACAGGTGTAGTTGAAGATGTTGATACGGTAAGGGAAAAATTAACTGTAAAAGTTATGTTCCTTGGTCGCGAAACACCGGTTGAACTTAATATGGATGAAGTAGTAAAGATTGATTAATTCTAAACTTTTAATGCTTACTTTATATTTTGTAAGCGTGGGAGGAATTTATTCCGCAATACCACATTTTGAGGAGGTGCCATAAAATGGCAAAAAAAGTAATTGCAATGATAAAATTGCAAGTTCCAGCAGGTAAAGCAAATCCTGCACCACCAATTGGTCCGGCTTTAGGTCAACATGGTGTTAATATTCCAGGTTTCTGTAAGGAATTTAATGCCCTTACAGCAAAAGATTCAGGTTTAATTATTCCTGTTGTTATTACTGTTTATGCAGATCGCACTTATTCATTTATAACCAAAACCCCTCCAGTGCCTGTTTTAATTAAAAAGGCTTTGGGCATTGAGTCGGCTTCCGGTACACCCAACCGTCAAAAGGTTGGTAAACTTACAGTTGACCAAATTCGTGAAATTGCAACATTAAAAATGCCTGATTTAAACGCAGCAGATGTTGATGCCGCCATGAGAATGGTTAGAGGTACAGCAACTTCAATGGGCGTTCAGTGTGATGAATTTTAATTAAACATTAACAACAACGTGGGAGGGAGCGAAAGCACCGTTTGTACCACAAGGAGGAAATTATATGAAACATGGTAAAAAATATATCGATAGCAAAAAGCTAATAGATTCTACCGTAGCTTACGATCCAATTGATGCTATCGATTTGGTTAAAAAAACAGGTAAAGCAAAGTTTGATGAAACTGTTGAATTATCTGTACGCTTGGGTGTGGATCCTCGTCATGCTGACCAACAAGTTCGTGGCGCTGTAGTTTTACCCCATGGCACAGGTAGAAAAATCAGAGTTTTAGTTTTAACACGTGGTGATAAAATTAAAGAGGCTGAAGAAGCCGGTGCTGAATATGTTGGCGGTGAAGAATATATCGCTAAAATCAAAGATGAAAACTGGTTTGAATTTGATGTTATAGTAGCTTCACCTGATATGATGGGTAAAGTTGGTCCAATAGGTAGAATTTTAGGACCCAAAGGCTTAATGCCTAACCCTAAAAGTGGCACGGTAACGCCTGATGTTGCTAAGGCTGTTCAAGATATAAAAGCCGGTAAGGTAGAATATCGTGTTGATAAAACAGCTATAGTTCACTGTCCGATAGGCAAAGTATCCTTTGATTCTGATAAGTTAAAGGAAAACTTAGATGTACTTATGGGTGCTATTATTAAAGCTAAACCGGCTGCAGCCAAAGGTACTTATGTTCGTTCTGTTTATTTAAGCAGCACGATGGGACCTTCAGTAAAAGTAAACGCATTAAAATTCTAATAAGAAAGCTGCATTAATGCAGCTTTTCTTGTTTTTTAGTTGAGGTTGTTATGTTTATTAATTTTGCCTTGTTGTTTTTATTAATAATGTCCGGCAGCTTTTTTTATGTTTGCGTACTTAATAAAAGTGCAGAAGAGGCTGTTCCTATAACTTATTTTGCACTAATTACTATATTTTTTCCTTTTATTATTATAAACAATTTATTTTTTGGATATGTGGCGGTATATTTTTTCGTTGTACTAGCATATTTAATTTCTTTCGCTTATATGATAAAAAATAAAATTAAATTTAATTTTAAAAAGTTTTTGACTCCTGGTATGTTAACATACTATATTTTAATTATAATTTTATATATTGTTACTTATAAAAGTTTTGTTGGTTTATGGGACGAGCTTCGCCTTTGGGGCGCTGTACCTAAGTATATGTATTATTCAAATCAAAGTTATTTAGCTTCGAGTTCTGCTATAATACCAGATATGCAAAAATATCCTCCTGCTATGGCAATAATACAGTTATTATTTGCTAAAACATTAGGATATTTTAGTGATAATATTTTATTTTTTGCTTATGCAATATTTGGGGCTTCTCTGTTTATTCCCGCTTTAAAAAATAAAGATAAGCTTTCATATTTTTTTATACCCTTCTTTGTGGCATTAATATATATAATTCCTCAAACATACTACAACAGTCTTGAAAGTGATAGTGAATTTTATTATAAAACGCTTTTTATTGATGCTTTTGTAGGGTTGATTTTTGCGTATATTA
>JAAZPT010000118.1 GCA_012797085.1 Christensenellaceae bacterium
GGCTGTACAAGCCTTACACGGCTCATTTCATGGTTTACATGGAATATTGAATCTATTATTCTGTCGTTTTCGTTGAGCAATATAATGTTTGAATGCTTACCCATTATTTCTACTATAATCTTTTTATCGACTATATCCCCCAGCTCGTTCATGCCCTCAAAAACTATATGAATTATTCTATCAAAGTCATATTGATAGAGGTTTTTAAGCCTTGCTCCCAACAGATGCTTACGCAAGAGCATACACATCATAGGGGGCTCGGCAGGGTTTTCCGATTTTTCTTCGCTGAGGTGAAGCCTTGCATAGCTGGCATTGGCGCTTATATTGAGCCTGTAATTTTTAGCGTTGTTCCTTAGGGCTATAACAATGCTGTCCCTGCCGGGCTGCATAATTTTATCCACCCTGGCACCTATAAGCTCGCCTGCCAACTCCTTGGCAACGAAAGCAAGCATTAAACCGTCCATTGGCATAGCTCTCCCTCCTTTATACAAAATATAATAACATTTTAATATTATAATTACCAATATTTTATTGCCGTAATTATTGCACAGCAACTAAAAATATTGTATCATAATTATAATATACAAGTATTTAGGCGGTGATTAAATGACATACATTTATAACAGCAAACAACCCATGACCGATAGGGACTTGAGTTGGATATTGTTTAACAACCGTGTTATGGCCGAGGCAATGGATACCAACCTGCCTTTGCTTGAAAGGGCTCTATCCCTATCCTTTGTATCATCCAACGAAGATGAATTTTTTATGGTGCGTGTTGCTGCATTATATAATTCAAGAAAGCTTGCAAAGGGAACGGAAAAGCGCCTTATAAGGAACCTTATAAGCGAAATAAGGCGCAATATTGTTGATATGGACAACAATATGGATGCCATTGCCGAAGGTATAAGGAATGAGCTTAAAACAAAGGGCATACATATATACAGCAAAATGCCCAATGATGAAAGCGTTATTAAATGGAGCAAGGAAGTTTTTAAAACGAGGATAGCTCCACTGCTTACACCCATTGCAATACTGCCCACAAGGCCCTTCCCCCTTGCAAAAGGGAAAAGCCTGCACATTGCCGTTATGCTTGATGACCAGCCCGGATCCTGGGCAACGGTGAAGCTGCCCGATAAGCTGCCACGCCTGTTGCTAGTTCCCTCAGAGGACGGCAAAACAAGGATGATGCTTATAGACACCATAATAGCGGAACATATATCCACAATATTCGGCAGGCGTAAAATAAGATATATAACCCCCTACAGAATACTCAGGGATGCCGAGGCGGAGTTTACCGATACTGAAACCGGCGACTTTTTAAGCAGCGTAAGGGGCGTATTAAAAACAAGAAAACGTGGCGACGTAATGCGTTTAGAGGTGGCTAAAAACGCACCTCAAGAGCTTGTTGCCCTCCTTGCGGAAAGCTTTAAAATAAAAAATAAGGAAATTTATTATTTAAGCTCTCCCTTGGATACGGCATCATACATGAGAGCATTATATAAAATACCCGGCTTTGATGAGCTGCGTTACCCCAAATATGAGCCCTATATGACACAGGCAATGGCGGAAAACGACCTGTTTGAAGAAATTTCAAAGGGCGATATACTGTTGTTCCACCCCTATGAAAGCTTTGACCCGGTAGTAAGGCTGTTGCAGGATGCGGCAAAGGACCCCCATGTTTTGGCTGTAAAGCAAACATTATACAGGGTTAGCGGGGACTCTCCCATTATTGCTGCACTTATTGAGGCCGCCAAATTGGGCAAACAGGTAACGGTGTTTATAGAGCTTAAAGCCCGCTTTGATGAGGAAAACAACATAATTTGGGGCGAGATGATGGAGAAGGCCGGTTGCCAGGTAATATACGGCTTGCCCGGTTTAAAAACCCACTCCAAAATAACCCTTATAGTAAGAAATGAAAATGACGTTACAAAGCATTATTTGCATTTAGGCACAGGCAATTATCATGACGGCACGGCAAAGAGCTATACAGACCTAAGCTTATTGACTGTAAATGAAAAGCTGGGCAACGATGCGGTGCAGTTCTTCCATATACTTACGGGCTACGGCCAAACAACGGGTATGAACTCCCTTATTACCGCCCCCAATACATTGAGGGATAAGCTTATGGATTTAATTAAGCGGGAAACGGAAAATGCAAAGGTGGGCATACCTGCCCGCATAGACGGTAAGATGAATGCCCTGGTGGACGGTAAAATAATTAAAGCCTTATATAAGGCAAGCCAGGCCGGTGTTAAAATAAAGCTTATGGTTAGAAGCGCCTGCTGCTTAATGCCCGGCATACCCGGCTTAAGCGAAAATATAGAGGTGCGCTCAATAGTAGGTCGTCATTTGGAGCATGCAAGGATATACAGGTTTGCAAACGGCGGCGAGCCGGAGATGTTCCTCTCCTCTGCGGACTGGATGCCAAGGAACCTGGACAAGCGTGTTGAACTTATGTTTCCCATAAAGGATCCGGATATAAGGCAGCGCATAGATGAAATAATGGAAATTCAGCACCTTGACACGGTTAAGGCTTGGGAGTTGAAGCCTAACGGTCAATACATTCGTGTAAGGAACTTGAACCCCACCCACACATTAAACGCCCAAGAGGTGTTTATGGAAACCCACGGCTGGACGGAAAACAAGTTCGATTTAAGCCAATTTTATAAGGATGATATTGAAAAAGACAAATAAATAATATTTAAAAAGAATTGCTAAGCAATTCTTTTTTTTGTTGCTTTATGTTTAATATTTAATAATATAAATTTGATCCAAAACGGAAATCATTTTATTGTATATCTCCCTTAATTTAAGGGGATTGTTTTGATTGTGTTTTATATATTCGTAGAGGTTTATACCTATTGTTTCCTTTATTGCGGGGTCATTGTTTATTAATTCATGCAGGCAGTTTAGGCTTTCTTTATACAATAGATTGTTTGAGCCCATTCTTATATTCTTTGTACCCCTGTTTTTGTTTGCGGCATCTTTTTTAGCAAGCTCGTTGGCTTTTTCCCATTTGGCTTTTTCAGCCTCTATATCAACGGTATGCTGTGCGGTTTCGGTATGGTTAATGCTTTTTATGTTCTTTTTGTACCTTTCCCTGTCTATATCCTTTTCATACTCTATTGAGCCTATTGTGGGGTTTAGGGCGTTTATAACTTCGTATTGAGCCTTTGGGAAGGGCGTATTTACAGGCAGGGCTTGATTTGCTTTGTACAGGCTTTTTGAATGCATTGCGCCAAATTCCTCACCTTGTGTACAAGACCTGAATATGCTTGAAAAATGTATGAACTCCAAATTTTGAACATGGTTGTTTTGCAGCTTGTTGTAAAGGTTTTTGCCCACCACATTATTTAGAGCCTTTGTTATAACATCGGCATATTCCCCTTCATCATATATAAAATAGCCGGAGCATTTATGCATTATTTGGTTTTCAACAAAGCCTTCAATATCGTCGGCATTGTTCAATTCATCTATAAAGCTGTCGGTAAAATAGGTGGGAACTACATTCCTTGCTACAACTTCGCCGTATGCACCCAAAAGAATCAGCTCGTTTTCTTCGAATTTATTTGATATAACATTGGAGTCTATGCTGCTGCTTCGCCTGAAATATATGCCCATATAATAGCTTCTGTACATGGAATTGACGGTTTTTTCGTCTGCCGTTACGGCTTTTCTTCCGAATATTAAATAGGGTATATTGTATATTCCGTTTATTTTTAAGGCTACATCAAGGTCGTTTGTTGTTTTTACGTATTTTGTGTTTACATATATGTTCTCATCTTGCTTTGCCTGAGTAACAGCGGAATATATTACCCGGCTGTCCTTGCCGCCTGATAGATCCACTATAAAGTTTTTATACCGTTTTGACTTCAAACAGGCTTTTACATTGGATATTATCTCGTTTTTAGCATCATCAATCAATTTATGGTAGTTGATGCTGAAATAGTTGTTGTTTTCCGTTAATTCTTTGTATATTTCGCTTTTTTCAAACAAAATATCTTCATTTTGTATTTTTATATCATAATAATTAGGGGCTTGTTTAACTCCCGAAACGTTCATATTTAGAGAAAATTTGGCTCCGAAGGGCTCCATGGCGTAGCTGGACAATGTGGCAAGGGTGTTTTTATAATCCATGGACAGTTTAACATTCTGCTTGGTAAGTACCTCAAGCATAAGGTGATAGCTGTTGCTTACTACTTTAATATTGTCGCTTATATAATAAAATAATAAATTTTTTCCGAAATAATCCCTGTATATATTTATTGCATCGCCGTCAATTTCAAGCATTGTATATTCGCCTATACCGCCTTTTAGCATGTTTATATCGGTGGTTTCATCAATATCTTCCTGCCCTGCTATAAGCTCTCCATTTACAATGGCCATGCCTGAAAACCATATTTTTTTGCCGCGAACTTCTTTAAGATTATTATTGCTTATAAAATAAACATTGTTTAGAGGACTGCTTATATTTAAATTATCGTGTATTTTATTGCAATTGTTTGCTATAACTAAAGCAAAGCTTGCAAAGGGCTTTTGGTATAAAAACAGTTCCGGTTTTTTATCAAAGTTTAAGCTTGACTCTATTTGGGAATTTACAAAAGCCTCATATTCTTTTTTTGTTTTATCATCAAAATAATTGATAACTTTGGAATAGCCTTTTTTTATATTAAAGCCTCTTATAAAAAAGGTCTTAAGGGAATAAGCTCCCGATTCTTCAAGTTTAAAGCCATTTGTGCTGAACAAATTTAATTTGAGCTTTTTTTCACCATATTTTGACAAGTAAAAAATAACGATATCGGGGAATTTTGTTTTAATATCCGTGCGGCATTTAAGCTTGTTGCCATTAAGCTCAGTTATTACTTTAAAATTGGGTATATACATTCTTTTTGTATAGGGTTCAAGGGCTATATCAAGCCTTTTTATAATTTCTGTATAGCTTTCCTCACTGTATACAGGGCTGTTTATTTTTGTGCTTGTGTTGTTCCACAGGGCAAATAAAGGCAGCTCTATTGTCGTGGTTTTTTTGCCGTATCTTTTTAATATATAGGAATATGTTTCATCAAGTTTTTTATTTAGAGATGCGCAGTTTTCAATCTCCTGTTCATCCATATATGCTATATTGTTATTTAAATCTTTATATCTGCAAACAAAGTAGGACTTTAACAATATTATCCTATCGCAATTTATAAATTTTTCTTCATATATTTCTGCTATATTTTTTTCTATAATATTTTCTTTTTTAGATAATATTTTATATATATCATTCATAAGATCTAAAAACAATATATTTGTTTTAATGTTATATTTTTTTATTTTATTTTTTAATTCCTTATGGGCAATAATTTCTATACTCAAGGCAATCACCCCCTTTTTAGAGATTAAATGCAAAGGCGTTTTTTGTCAATAAATATAATTTAAAAAGGCTTGGAGATTGTGTTTATTTCTGCAAGCCTTTAAATTTGCCGTAAATTGTGATTATATTTCCTGCATTTCCTTAAACAATACAGTTACAAATAATATTTCCAAAACAGTCAATGCTGCGGCAACTGCAAAGCCGTTAAAAACATTTCCCAATATTAAGGCCACAACAGGAATTACTATTGCAAAAAACTTATAGCCCATGGAATTATACA
>JAAZPT010000119.1 GCA_012797085.1 Christensenellaceae bacterium
ATCTAAATATTTTGCTGCTTTTATTATTCCAATAGCTTTACTAATTTTATCATTTATTAAAATATCTTCCTGCACTTGAATTTTATTTCTTAATATGGTTTCAGCCATTATAATAAAATCACTGACCTTATAAATTTCTTTACTTAAATTTTCAAATGTTTTAAAATCAGATGTTATATTTTCAACATTATAAATAGAGCTAATTGATATTTCTTTATTAATTTTTAATTGTTGAATTTTAAATCCATTTTTGCTAACTTCATCCCTATCTTCTAGGTGGTTTTTTATTGATAAAATAGGCAAATGTAAGAATAAGAAGGCTATTATTCCCAATCCGGAGTTCGAGTAGTTGGAGTTAATAAATTTGTTTGATTTATATGAAGCAAATTCATATTCTCCAGCAAATTCGTTTTCCCAATATTTTGCTGATTTATAAGCCGATTTTAGAGTTTTACCATATTTTGTTGAAATAAAAACTATATGTTCACTACTATTAACTAATATATTAATATCATCCAAAACATAAAGAACCGCTAATTTGGGATTGTTAAATAATGCTTCATCAATGATTCCTCTATAATAAAGTCTTTTTAGCTCTGTCAATTCAATATTTTTTAATATCCATTTTTTATATTCGTGTGTTTTTAATAGTTTTTCAACTCTATTAACGCAATACTGAGAATTCTTTTCGATATCGTTTGTATTAAAATTTAAGTCTTTAAAATTTCTAAGAATTTTAACCGTGCTTTTTAAATATTGTTGGTTAATTTCTTTTTTATTCATTATTCCTCACTGATTTTATTGTTGATTTTTATATTTTCCAATTCATCCCTTAATTGAGCAGCTATTTCATATTCTTCATTTTTTATAGCAGATTTAAGTTTTTCATTAATAATTATTATTGTGTTAAAAATATTATTGTTTTCATTATTAAATATATTGTTTAAAGCTGATAACTGTTTGTTATCTTGTTCTAGTGCTTTATCAATCAATTTTTTTACATTATTATTTGAAACTTCATTCATAAATTTTTCCTTTTTATCACTTTCATCTCTAAATTCAAAAAAGCAATTTGAACAACCAAACTTATTATTTTTTAAAAAATCATTGTATGTAGTACCACAATTTGAACATACCTTGTTGTTTGTTTTTTTGAAAATTTCATTTAAATTTGCCATCATTCCTAAAGCTGAAAATGCATTCCTTGTTTGATAATATAATTTTTTCATGCAATCATTACATATATAAATATTATCCTCTTTGTTTTCAGATATGATTGTTAACATTATATTAGCATTATTATTATTACAAATTTCGCACTTCATACAATTTCCCTCCAATTATTTTTTGTATGATAATTCAAGTATCATTTGAGTTAGTATTTTTGATCTTAGAATATTTTTAGTTTCATCAGGAATTTCAATATCAAATGATTTATCTGATAGCGCAGACTTCATTATTCTAAACTCATTTTCATTAATTATTTCGCTTTCAAAAAGTCTTGTAATAATATTAAAAGCATCATTTTTGGTTATAGAACATCCAACACATTCATCAATTAAATAATTTAATTGAAGGAAGGTTTCGTTTGACATTCTAAATATTTGAATGCAGCCACCTCCACCGCGTTTGCTTTTTATTATATAACCATGTTCTGGAG
>JAAZPT010000120.1 GCA_012797085.1 Christensenellaceae bacterium
AAGTTTTTGTTAAACCCTGTCAATATCTATATATACTTTACTGTCTTTATCGATGGCGGCTTTTACTTTTTCAATAATATCCTTTATTATAGCCTCATCTTCCTGCTTGTGCTTGTAGGGCACGTCTATATCAAAAAATATCTTGTATAAATTTGTTTGGTTTTTTAACCTGAAATCATGTATGGCAAAGCTGCTGTTATATTGCTTTACTGTGCTTTCAACCAAGGCAAAAACAGTCAGGCTTTCTTCGTTTTCCTCAACATCGGGGTCTATGTGTATAGTTGCTTCAAAACCCCATTTTTGCTTTATTACTCGCTCAAGCTTATCCACCACATCATGAATTTCCAACAGATCCCAGCTGCTGTCCACAACCACGTGGGAGGTCAACATGGAGTTTCCGAAGCCGTAGTTGTGTATTACAGTATCATGCACCGACCGTATATGCTCATCCTCAAGCATAAAGCTTTCTATTTCCTGCTTTACATCATTCATGGAGGAGTCGCCTATTAAGGGATTTATAGTGTCCCTAGCGGCCTGATAACCGGAGTATATTATCAATAATGATACTATCAAGCCTATGTAGGCATCAATAATCGCTCCGCTTGTATCAAATACTATTACGGATAAAAGTACCGCGCTTGTGGCAAAAACGTCGCTTAAACTATCCTTGGCATTGGCAATAAGTGTGGGCGAGCTTATTTTTTTGCCTAAATGCCTGTTGAATGCGAAGGTAAACAACTTGGCTAATATTGATACAATAAGCATAATATAAACGCTTATGTCGCTAATTATCGCTTCAGGGGTGATTATGCGCTCAAAGGATGATTGTGCCAACTCCACGCCTGTTAAAAGTATAAGGAAGGCCACAACTAAACCCGATAGATATTCCAAACGCCCATGGCCGAAGGGGTGATTGCTGTCCGCCTTTTTGCTTGCCAGTTTAAAGCCCACTATAACAACTGCGGAGCTTAATATATCCATAAGGTTGTTGAAGGCATCCGCTTGTATCGCTATGGAGTTTGCTTTTATACCGTATATCAATTTAAAGACGAATAGGGCTATGTTTACTGTAATGCCTATAATGCCCGCTATAATTCCGACGTTCTTCCTATCTTGCACAATATCACCTCCCGATAATTCCTGATATTCTACTACATAAATGTGTGCAATGCAAATGTTTTTTTAAGCAATAAAAAAAGCCCCTAAGGGCTTTAAAATATTATTCTTCTAAAGATCTTCTGCTTCTTCTTTTTGCACGTTTGCGGTTTGCACCGTCAACATGTTTTAAATAAGCTGTGGGGCTCATGCCTACAACCCTCTTAAACTGCTTGCTGAAGTGATAGGGGTCGCTCATGCCTATAGCAACGCCAACTTCACGCACGCTTATGCCTTGCCTTAACAAGGTTTTTGCCCTTTCCATTTTGCAAAATTGCAAATAGCTTAGGGGAGGTATGCCAACTTCTGATACAAAGCGCTTTCTGAATGTTTCAACGGGTACGCGGGATATATCGGCCATCTCCGCAAGGGAAAAATTATCGCTGTAGTTGTTGGCGCGCAATGCATCAACAACACGGCTTATTTCGTGGCTGAGGGTTGCATTCATTGCAACGGGCTGGCCGGCATGGGCAGCTATCATGCTCCATAACAATTGCTGCAATTGGAAGGAGGAATTGCTTGTGCCGCTATGGCGCACCATTACCTGTACAATTTGTTGCATAAGCATAACCTGGCTGGGCAACATGCCTTGACGCACGGGCATGTGGCTTAAAGCGTTCATGCTTTGTAAAAAGTCGTTTGCCAAGGGGCCGCTAAGGGTAAACCAAAGCAGTTTAACATCCTCTTTATTGTTTATAACGGCACCTTCCACATGGGGAGGCAATATTAAACATTCATTTGTAAGTATCGGGAAATTGGTTTTTTGCCATGTAAATTCCATTTCGCCATATTCAGCTGCCAGCCAAAGGCAGTGATCTGCAGGTATTATTTCATAACTGCCGGGTGCTAACATGGCACTCCCGGCGGATTGAATCCAAACGCCACTTTTTTCGGCAAGTATGTCGGGTGTCTGCTCACCTTGTATAACAACATCAAGGTTTTTAGTATCGCCTGTAGGGTGCAACGGTAGGTAAATTTGGCTGCTCATGTTATCTCTCCTCACAATAATAATACATATGTAATTTTTGGTTATTTTATAACAATTTAATTATAAAGCAATAACAATAAAAGGTCAACATATTTAATAAAATTTGTTGAATGTGGTTAAAAATATTTTTATTTTTATGTTAATTGGTATAAACTTTTCC
>JAAZPT010000121.1 GCA_012797085.1 Christensenellaceae bacterium
GGAACCAAAGCAAAAAGAAAACAACGATGCAAAAAACAGCAAAGTGACACCTACAGCCAAAACTCTTTTTTTATTGATAACAATGTTAAAAAAACGTGTAACCACAAAGGCTCCCAGGTCTGATAAAAGAACATCACGTAGTAGCAGGAACTTTTCAAAATTAATTTTGATATTGGTTTTTTTAGCACTATTGTTTTTTATGTACTTAATTTTTCCTAAGGAAAGGCAAATTAGAGCTATTAAAACATTAGGTGGAGTAGTTGACCCTAGTGTTATTTCATCGGATAGTTATTATGAAGGTTTGCTTATTAGCGAAGTTATGTCCATAAATACTTCTGCCGTACCTGATGAAAACGGCGAATTTAACGACTATATTGAAGTATTTAACGCCAGTGATCGTGATATTAATATGAGGGGCGTTGGCCTTTCAGACAGATCTGATAGAATTAAGTTTTTATTTCCTGATTTTGAGCTTAAAAGCGGCGAATATACAATAGTTTTTGCTTCAAATAAAAATAGGGCTACTGTTGGTTCTCCTTTCCATGCTAAGTTTAAATTATCAAGTTTAGGTGAAACCATTTACTTATTCGACCCTAATGCCTTTGTTATAAATAGCATGGCCTTCCCAATTTTAGCCAGCAATGAATCTTATCAATTGGGCAATGACGGCAAGTATTTTAGTACAGATAGCTATAGCCCAGGTTTTCCAAATGATGAGCAAGGTTTTATTGACTACAGAACATCTATGTCTGTAAATATTGGCGCTGTTATAATAAATGAAGTTATGCCTGCACCAAGAAGTGGCCTTAGAGATGAAGATGATGAACTTTCAGATTGGATTGAACTCTATAATACTACAGACCAGGATATTTCCCTAGCCAATTATGCTTTAAGTGATAAGGAAAATAAGCCCTTGGAATGGAGGTTCCCTATAGATGCTGTTATTAAAGCTAAAGGTTATTATTTAGTATTTTGTAGCGGTAAGGATAGAAAGCTTCCTGAAGGGCAAATAAGCCATACAAACTTTAGATTAAGCGCTGAACACGAAACAATAGTACTAAGCGATTCAAGGGGTAGGTTAATCGATAGAATTGCTATAGATAATGTTCCTCGAGATGTAAGCTATGGTAGGAACGAAAACAACGAATGGCAGTTTTTTGAAATAGCAACACCGGGCCTTCCTAACAACAGCAACGGTCAGGCTCAAGCCGATAGATTACTTATGAGTTATAATCCTACAGGGGTTTACATAATGGAGGTTGTAGCATCCAACGATATGACTCAAATTGGTGCAGGCCTAACCACAAGCGACTTTGTAGAACTTTATAATACAACAGCTAAGCCCGTTAACCTTACAGGTTGCGGGCTTAGCGATAATATAAACAGGCCAAGACGTTGGACATTTCCATCGGGAACTGTAATAGAGCCTAACAGCTATTTAATTGTGTGCCTTGATGGCAACCCTTCCCTTACCACCCAAACAGAATATCATGCAAACTTCAGGCTTTTAAGAGCCGGTGGGGAAACAATTTGTTTTAGCGACCCCACAGGCAGAATACTTGACAGAATACCACTCCCTCACATACCTACAAACTATGCCTATGGCAGAATGATAGGTACAAACGGCTATTATTATTTTAAGGCCGCCTCTCCGGGTAGGCCTAACACCGATGCTTTTATCGGTTTTGCTAAAGACCCCAGTTTTTCAATACCCGGTGGTCAATATAAAGGTACTGTTCAAGTTACAATAAATGTACCTGAAAACACAAATGTTTATTATACATTGGATGGTTCCTTGCCAACTATGCAATCAACACCATATAGGGGTGAAGTATTTGAGATTAATGCAGTAACGGCTATAAGAGCAAGAGCCTTTGGAGCAAACGGTTTGGAGCCCAGTAATATTGTTACTCAAACTTACTTAATGAGCTTATATCATACTTTCCCGATAGTTGCAATTACTGTTGACCCGGATGAACTTTACAACCCTGAAACAGGTATGTTTACCCCAGGTGAAAACATTGATAAAAGCGGGGGCATTCCCTTTAAAAATGCAGTGTACAGAGAGTTTGGTAAAAATGAACGCCCCGGTCATATAGAAATGTATGATGTTGACGGCACAATGATACTCGATCAGGATATGGAATTTGGTTTACAAGGACAATATAGCCTTGATATGCCGCAAAAAACAATGAAAGTAAGAGCTAAATCAAGGTATGGAACAAAATATTTTTATGCTCCCTTGTTTGAAGATAGACCTTTTACAGAATATAAAACTTTCGTTTTAAGGAACAGTGGTAATGACGCAGTTTGGACAAGGTTGATGGATTCGTTTCAATCACGCCTGGTTGAGCATCTTGATACAAATGTTATTAATCAAGCTTGGCGTCCCGTAATTGTATATATTAACGGCAGATATTGGGGCCATTATAATATGAGGGAACGTGCGGACAGGTTTATGGTCGCACAGCACGAAGGTTTAACTTTAAGGGAAGCAAGCAATATGGATATTATTGAAGCAAACCGTAAAGTTTATTATGGAAATGGTGCTGAATTTAACGAATTAAAAGAAGTGGCCAAAAACCTTTACCCCGGTAAAAACCCCGATGACCTTAAATACTTAACCGATAGAATTGATGTAATAAACTACTTTGATTTCTTATCTATACAAATGTTCTATGGAAACTCCGACCCCGGTAACCAAAGGTGTTATAAGATAAAAGAAGAGGATTCTAAATGGCGTTGGTTGCTTTTCGATATGGACTATGGTCTTTTCAACTCCAACTTTAACAGCCCAAGATCATATTTGAAAGAAAGTGGTTCCGGTGACCAGAAAATAAACAATATACTTATACGAAAATTACTTGAAAGCGAAGAAATGAAAGATTTGTTTTTAACAAGATTTGGTATAGTTTTCCAAAAATTTACAACAAACTTTATGTTGGAAGAGTTTGAAAAAATGGTTGCTATACTGGAGCCTGAAATGCGTATGCACTTTAATCGCTGGGCAGAATTTAACGATAAGGCAATAAACATTGACTCACCTACAACCCCGGAAGGTGCTATGACATATTGGAAAACAAGGTTAGATCGTGCAAGAAATATAATGAAAAAGCGCCCTACATTGTTGTATGGATTTATACAAGAACAATTTAACCTTAGTGATGAACAGATGATTCACTATTTTGGTGAAAAACCAATTATGCCACCTGATGCTATATGAAAAAACAATTTTTATTTATAATAATTTTATTTAGCTTGCTTTTACAACCTTTTAGTGTAAAAGCAAGTTTTTTGCACAAATATGGAGTGTTTTTAAGTATAGACAGTAACGATATGTATAAACTCGATGATTATGAAATAGTTGTAATAGATGCCGAATATTTTACAAAAAGTAATATTAGCAAGCTAAAAAGCTCAGGTCATACAGTATATAGCTATATTAATATAGGCTCAATAGAAAACTTTAGAGATTATTATAATGATTTTGTTGATATAAGCTTAGGTGAATACGAAAACTGGAATGAAGAACGCTGGATAAATGTATCAAATAAAGCCTGGCAAAATTTTATAGTTAACACAGTTGCTAAAAATTATATTGATAAGAATATCGACGGTTTTTGGGTTGATAATTGTGATGTTTATTATAACTTTAAAAAGCCTGAAATTTATAATGCTTTAGCTGATATTTTAAAAGCTTTAATGAGTTATAATGTTGATGTTATTGTAAATGGCGGCGATATTTTTATTAGAGAGTATAAAGCAAGCAACAAAACTTTAAAGGATATTATTACAGGAATAAATCAAGAAACCGTTTTTAGTAGCATTGACTTTGAAAGCGAAAAATTTTCACGTAGTTCCAAAGATGATAAAAGCTATTTTTTAACATATTTAGAAGAAATTAAAAACGATGAGCTCAAGGTTTTTATTTTAGAATATACAAAGGATAGAAAGTTAGCTAAGGAAATTGTTGATTTTTGTAATGAGCATGATTATATATACTATATATCTGACTCCATCGAGCTTGATTAAATGTTAGTATCATCAATAAAAAATGGACCATACGGTCCTTTTTTATTGTATTTCTTTTAAGCTTCCTTCCAGCTTTTTCTTAACTCTTTGCAAAGCATTATCTATAGATTTAGATTGTTTGTTTAAGGCTTGGGCTATCTCTTGATAACTTATCCCCTCCAAGTAAAGGGAAAGAACTTTTTGTTCAAAGGGAGAAAGACGTTTTTCTACCTCTTTTTTTAGTGATTTTATATTTTCTTGACTTATCATCATGTCCTCAGGGTTTTGGCTGGTATTACTAACCATAACATCAATAAGTGATCTATCGGATTCTTCACTATAAATTGGTTTGTTTAGACTTATATAAGAATTTAGGGGACCGTGTTTTTGCCTGGTAGCTGTTTTTATTGCAGTAATAAGTTGCCTTACTACACATAGATCTGCAAAACCTCTAAAGCTAACTAACTTGCTATGGTCAAAATCTCTAATAGCTTTAAATAAGCCTATTGTTCCCTCCTGAATCAAATCTTCCTGATCTGCACCTATAAGGAAATAGCTTCTTGCCCTATTTCTAACAAGGGGTTTAAAGCGTTCAATCATATATTCAAAGGCATAGTCATCGCCTTGTTGAGCCAATGCAACAACTTGTTCGTCGCTTAAGTTTTTGAACTTTTGCCAATAAATATCCTGTATATTTGTATCAAACTCAAAATCAACAGGTATAATGTCTTCTTCTGTAACAAATTCATCATCTGTTTGAAGATCAGGCATATTTTCTATTCGTTTATCTTCTTCAAACATTTTTTACTAACCTTTTATATTACTTGCCATTTGAACGGCGAATTTTTTCTAAAATATCATATTGGTGCTTTGGTAGCCTTGAAGCTAATGTGTCTCTCTGGGGCGGGTTGGATATATCACTTTGTTTTCGCCTTTGTTCTTTAATATTTTTAAGGCTTAATAACAACTCGCGAGATGATATTCTTGTTGCTCCACTGTTTAAAACTACTGTTTGCTGAATAGCATCACTTGTTGCCACACTTATAGTGTTATATACAGGGCTACTATAAACCGCTTTTTCAATATAGCTATCCGCAGTTTCATACTTTTTAGTATATACAATTTCTATATTTTCGTATTTTTCAACACTTGTATACAATCTATCGCCTTTATATCCATCGAATACTAAAACAACATATTGACCCGTAAGGGCACCATATTCTTCCAACATATTTGCAAGCCTATCTCTACATTCGTCAATGGGCCATTGATTTTTTTCGGCTTCCTGCCAAGCCCCAATTACATTATAGCCATCAACAAACAAAATACGGCTCATTTTAACGACCTTTCATTACTTCAAACATTAATATTCCTGCCGCAACAGATGCATTTAAGGACTGTATTTGACCTTTTAAAGGTATAGATACTTTTTTATCACAATTTTCAAGCACAAGTTTGCTAATACCTTCTCCTTCAGCGCCTATAACTAAAACTACCGGCCCCGAAAAATCAACTTCTCTATAGTCTTCACCCTCCATATCAGCTGCATAAACCCATAGTCCTTCTTTTTTTAAGCTTTGAATTGTAGATACAAGGTTTGTTACTTTAGCAACATGTATATGTTCAACAGCACCTGATGATGCCTTTACAGCTGTTGCCGTTAAGCCTGCTGAGCGCCTTGAGGGAATAATAATCCCATGGGCACCGGCACATTCTGCCGACCTTATTATTGCGCCTAAGTTATGAGGATCAGTAATCCCGTCCAACATAATAATAAAGGGTTCTTCACCACGAGTTTTGGCAAGCTCTAGAATATCGTCAATATCATGATACTCATAGGCGGATACAAAAGCTACCAAGCCTTGGTGATTAGGGGCAACATTATCAAGCCTTATTTTTTCTACTTCCTGAACAATTATTTTTTGTTCCCTTGCTTTTGCAATTATTTCGCGAGCCGATCCGCTAATTTCTCCCTTTTGAACAAGAATTTTTTCTATATCTCTACCACTTTTTAATGCTTCCCTTATAGGGTTGCGACCAATTAAAATGTTTTCGTCTACATTTGCATCGGTTTTGTTATAATTTGTCATGGTGTTTTCATATTCATATTTTGTATAACTAAATTTAAAAGGATCTTCTTTTTTAAAGTTGTTTTGTTTGTCAAAACCTGCTTTAGGTGCATTGTATCTTCCATCACC
>JAAZPT010000001.1 GCA_012797085.1 Christensenellaceae bacterium
TCAGTTATATTTTGCTTTTGAATTGGCTGTAATACTCGAGTTATATAGTTTGAATAATCAGATTTTGTTGTTAATTGTATGTTGTCATTGAATATTTTTAAACACAATCCTCTACTGTTATTTTCATAATATTTTTTTAAAGTTTCAATAGCTAATTCTGTTTCTGTTTTTGAAATATTAATTGCTTTTGATAAGTCATCTATTTTTATTGAATCGCCTGCAACAAATAATATTGCTTCTATTATTGCACCAACTTGATACAACCTATTATCATTCATCTTTTTTCACCTTTTTAAATATTTTTATATTATTAAATATTCCTTTTTGTTTTACTTTAACCTTACCAAGTCTAATTAATTCTAACATTGCAATAAAGTATGTAACAGCAAATTCTTTTGTTTTTTTTAATTCAAACAAATTACAAAAATTAGTATCATCTTTTTTTATCTTCTTTAAAATATTAATTATACCTTGTTTAACAGTAATATTTTCCCTATTAAGATTCTCGATTTTGCTTTTATTTAGCTTTTTTTGATATAGAACGAGTTTTCTCTCAACAATTCTTAAAATAGCATTACTTAAAGATTTTACAGATTTTTCCACCAAAACAAATTCTTGATTATTTAATGGAAAATCTTCTGGTAATTTTGTATAAAAAAATGAAGCAGCGTTTTCTTTTTGTCTCAATTGTCCTGATAGATATTTTATTTTTTTATACTCTTCAAGCTGAATTATTAATAATTTTTTATCTTCATCTACATCTTCATTCTCACTTTGTTTAGGAAGAAGAGCCTTGCTTTTTATCTCTACCAGTCTTGCAGCCATTGTTAAAAAAGCACTAATTTCGTTCATGTTTATTTCATCATATTCGTATACAGTTTTTATATATTGTTCTGTTATTTCTGAAATAAAAATATCATATATACTAATTTGTGCTTTACTTATAAGATGGAGCAATAAATCAAATGGTCCATCAAAATTATTAAGTTTTATATTAATTTCCTGCATTTAAATTACACCAGTTAAATATAAAAAAATTTTTAAAACTCCACCCTCTATTGCTGAAGTAATTAAAGTAATTATTTTTCCTAATACACCAGAAAACATAAAAAAAATAAGAATTATATTCATTATTCTATATGTTTGTGCGTTTAATTGTAATTTTCCTTTAAGTAAAATATTATTAAATATATGAAAACCATCTAATGGAGGTATTGGTAAAAAGTTAAAAACTGCAATAACTAAATTAAACTTAGAAAACATCATTAAAAATCTTTGAACATACGGTAACCATTGATTTAAAAACAACTCTTTATTGGCACTAATATTTCCTGATAAGATTGCACTATAACCTATTGAATTGGATGCTAATAAATTGTGCGCTCCATAAAAATTAATTACTTCCGGTTTCCAAATAAATCTATTAAGCCCAACCATTAAAGCTGTACAAATAATAAATAAAGTAAAATTAACTGTAATACCTGCAATTGAAACAAGAAAGTCATCTTGTACTCTGTTTTTAAAGTTTCTAGGATTAATTGGCACAGGCTTAGCCCAACCAAACCCAAGCAAAACCATACTCAATGTTCCTAGTGGATCTAAATGCTTTGCTGGATTTAATGTAAGCCTTCCTAACATTTTTGCAGTAGGATCGCCACATTTATAAGCAATAAACGCATGAGCATATTCATGCAAAACGAGTGTACCTAACAAAGACACGGTAAAATATATTAAATATATAATAAAACCTATTGGATCTGTTGTAAGCCAATACCACATTGCCTCTAATCTATTAAACAAAAAATGCACATCCTTTTATAAAAATCTATTATATTATAACATAAAATAACTTAATCTTTGCAATTCTTGGTTTTAATTATATTTATTTTAACATTGACCATATAATTTAAAACTATTATAATTAAAGCATCATTAATGGAGGTTTTTGAATTGAAAATTAAAA
>JAAZPT010000122.1 GCA_012797085.1 Christensenellaceae bacterium
GTAATGTCCAAGCCGTCCAACCAGTCTATTGCCTCTGCGGAATTTTCAGCCATAAATTGAACAAGTTCTTTATTACCGATATCTTTGCCGCCCTTTAATGTTTCTTCAACAAAAAGGTCAACACTATCTTCTATGCCTTCGGCTTCCTGGAACTTTGTTTCAGCCGCGTTCATACCTGCTGTTGCACGCGATGTATTACCGCCGGCAAGAGCCATTCTTTCAAGTACAACAACGTTTGCGCCCGCAAAATGGGCTGCTATTGCTGAGGATAAGCCTGCACCGCCTGCGCCGATAATTACAACATCATGGCTTGTGCCGGTTTCTTCAGCAAAACTGCTTACCGATAATGAGAATATCATTGTAAGCACCAATACAAAAGCTAATATTTTGTTTGTTTTCATTAAATACCTCCTAAATTTTATTACAATTATATTATAAAAGATTGATATAATTTTGTCAATCTTTTATGTTTTAAATAATAAGGCTTTAAATAGAATTTTTTTAAGTAAAACAGCCTTATAGACTATAAACTAAATCAAAAAGAAATAAAAATATACGTTGTTCTTTTTATAATTAAACTATAGATTTTTTTATACATTTTTAAAACAATAATATAAAAAAAATACAAACTATATACATTAAAAAGACCATAAAAAATATAAAAACAATGAATAAAACTCCCCTTTTTATACTTTTTTATACTAATAAAGCTTTTAGAATATATAATATGAGCTGTTTTTGCATAAATTTACCAAAAACGTTTGCAATTTTTTGTATGATGTGTTATACTTCAACAAAAGCAACAGATAAATCCATTTTTTTATTTATACTGTTGTTTAATAATCCAATAATTAAAAATATGGAGGTTATTTTATGAAGAAACTTATTGCATTATTCTTAGTTTTTGTAATGATGTTATCAATGGCATCATTAGCATTGGCAGAAGATATTACAGTAACAGTTTTCCAACTAAAGGTTGAAATTGACCCGATGTTGCAAAAATATGCTGCTGAATATTCTGCTAGAACACCGGGTGTTACAGTTAAAGTTGAAACACTTGGCGGCGGTGGCGACTATGGCGGCGTTTTAAAGAGTAAAAAACAAGGCGACCAAATGCCCTCAATATTCCAAATTGAAGGCTTAAGCGGCTATGAACTTTGGAAAGACGACATGGCAGATTTATCAAATGCTAAATTTGCAGCTGATACAAGCGTAGCATATTATGCTCCGGACGGCAAAGTTGTTGGTTTCCCAATAGCTATTGAAGGCTATGGCCTTGGCTACAATGCAGAAATTCTTGAAAAAGCCGGCATTGATCCTGCAACACTTAATACACGCGCAAACATTCAAGCAGCTTTTGAAAAAATTGACAGCATGAAAGAAGAGTTAGGCTTAGATATGGTTGTTGCCAGTGCAGCATCCTTATCCGGAGGTATGTGGTGGGTTATGGGCCAACACATTTGGAGCGTATACTTCAGTGGCGGCTTAGATTATACCGATACTTCAATTATCGATATGGCTACCAAAGAAGGTAAAGTTGACGAAGATCGTTTGGCTCAATTTGCTGAATATGCAACATTGTTAATGAAATATACAGACCCAGACGTTCTTTCAAACGGCGACTACAATGCTCAAATTACAGCATTTGCTAACCAAAAAGCAGCTTTCATTACACAAGGTAACTGGATTGATCCTAACATGAAGGAATTAGGCGCTACATTTAAGATGGGCTATGCTCCTCATGCTTTCTTAGACACAGAAGACAACGGTATCCAAATTTCACCTCCAAGCTGGTGGTGCGTAAACGGCAAAGCTCCTGAAGCAGAAATTCAAGCTGCTATAGACTTCTTGGACAGCATTGCTACAACAGAAGAAGGCGCTAAGTACATGGTTGAAGAAGCCGGTATGGTACCTGCATTCAACAGTGTTACATTGCAACCTGAAGGCCAATTCTCCAGGGAACTTATCCGCTACAACAGCATGGAAGGTGGCGCACACAACTGGTACTTCCCACTTCAACCATCTGACTATGGCTCCAGGGTTATTGGACCTATCATGGACTTATATTCACAAGATCCATCAGACCCCGCTATGCTTGCACAACTATTAACACAAGCAGTAGCTGAAATGCCCACTTCATACGCGGAATAATTAAATTCATTTAATTAGAACAGCTGATGTAGCTTTTGGCTAATCAGCTGTTCTTTTCAAAAAATAAACAGAGGATGGTGGCAAATGAAACGCAGTAAAGTATGGGATTTTCTATTTTTATTTCCAACGGTGTTTGCCTTCATAATGGTTATACTTGTTCCCTTTGGTTTAGGTATTTATTACTCCCTTACAGACTGGAACGGTGTTAGGGATACAATGAACTTTGTAGGTTTTGAAAACTATGTAGGCATGTTTCAAGAGAAACAATTCCAATTTTCATTTATTATTACTGTACTTTATACCTTTATCAATGTGGCTTTAGTAAACCTTGTGGGCTTTACATTAGCATTGCTTGCAACAAGCAAAATAAAGCTCAAAAACCTTTATAGGGCAGGCTTTTTCGTACCTAACCTTATAGGTGGTATCGTTTTAGGTTATATTTGGCAGTTTATGTTTAACAACTTATTTACTGCAGTATTTTCAGCTAAAAGTTTGCTTGCAAGCCCAAGTACGGTTATTTGGGCAATGAGTATAGTAAACACATGGCAGTATGGCGGCTATATTATGATGATATACGTTGCTGCACTACAAGCAATACCGGACGATGTGCTTGAAGCTGCTGAGGTTGACGGTGCAACATATATGATTCGCCTAAGGAAGATACTTATACCCATGATGGCAAACTCCTTTACAATAACACTGTTTTTAACATTAACAAACAGTTTTAAACAGTACGATATGAACTTTACATTAACAAACGGTGGTCCGGCAACATTCTTTAGTGGTAGCGTTGTAAAAAGCAGCCAATTGCTTGCTATGGATATTTACAACACGGCAAATAATGCAAACAAATTAGCTCTTGCCCAATCTAAAGCCGTTGTATTCTTCATTATTCTTGTAGTATTCTCCCTCATACAAGTTACTCTAAACAGAAGAAAGGAGATTGAAGCATAATGAACAAAGCAAGTAATATAGTTGTATCGGATTTTTTAGTTAAAGAAATAAGCAAAAAACAAAA
>JAAZPT010000435.1 GCA_012797085.1 Christensenellaceae bacterium
ATGATGAGACAGAGGACACAGGATTTTATGACGGTGACGGAACGCTCGTAACGGAAGTTATAGGTTCAAAGTATACCTATGAAGTATCTGGATATAGAGACATCAACGATGAAGCTCAAAACTTAATTGCAGGCTTACGTCATGAAATTGGGGATGCAAGAAAAATAATTCTAAAAGTAACAAAACTTAACGGAGAGATAGAGACTGGCGAAGCTACTGTATCTAACATTGTAGATGAAGGTGGTCCAGCCACTGAATTCGCACCGTTTAGCTGTACGATCTCAAGAAATTCAAAACCTGAAATCACAGCACCTGAACTGCCTCCTGAACTGCCTGGCGAAGGGTAATCTAAATAACACTAGAGGGAGCTAATACGCTCCCTTTTTTAATTTGAAGGAGTATTGAAAATGACAAAGATTTCAATAAAGAAAAATACGATTGATTTTCCTTTTGTGGACGATAAAGGAGAAGAGCTGTTTTGTCTGCAATTCGATAAGACGGACGAAGGCATCAAGAATTTCTACAAAGCGAAAGATAAATTAGAGCAAATGAAAGTAGAAGTTACGACCGAAGAAAGCATAGATGAAGTAATTCCTTACATCAGAAGTGTTTATGAAAGCATCCTTGGCGAAGGATCATTCGACAAAGTATATAAAGTCAACCCATCTATAACAATTGCGACACATTATTTGAGCGTAATCTGTGATGCAATCCTAGATGATATCCTTACTGATTTAAAAGCAAATTTAGAGAATAAGTACGTTCAGGGATACTTAAAGAAAAATGCTAAAGATTCAATACAAGATAAGTGATGTTTACCGCTTAGAAGGTGAGACGTATAACATCAACGCTTGCTTTGATAATATCTTGCGGATTCTTGATTTAATGGTTGACCCTACTATCCCGGAGTTTATGAGATTTGATATTGCGTTGGAGATGTTACTGGGTGACGACTTGCCTGAATACGATGCTGAAAGCAAACAAGAAATCCTTAAAGACGTGCTAAGTAATTACGTTAAAGCAGAAAAAGAAGTTATTAGAGATATAGCCGGTAATGTAATAGATTTGCCGGAAAAAGAATCAGAACCGGTATTCGATTATTACGAGGATAGCGAGCTTATTTATGCTGCATTCATGCAGGTGTATGGGATTGATTTGATTGAAGAACAGGGTAAATTGCACTGGCAAAAGTTCAAGGCGTTGTTAGACGGCTTACCTAGCGGCACAAGGCTAACAGAGATTATAAGCATACGCAGTTGGAACGAATTTGATGAGAAAAAAAGCTATAAGCAACACATGCGTGAAATGAAGCAGAAGCACAGATTGAAAGGAGGACAACATGGCTGATGGAAGAGTGGTAATTGATGTTGTTGTCAATGATGAACAATTAAGAAAATTAGACGGATCATTAGGCACGGTAGAAAAATCTACTGATAAAGTTGCTACTGGAGCAAAGAATATGGCAGTAGCAATGCTTGCAGTCAAAGCAGTGTCTAAGATATTTGATGTTGTTTCACAAAGCCTAGATGCCGCAATTAGTCGATTTGACACGATGAAGCAATATCCAAAAGTGATGGAAATGGTTGGATTCTCTGCAGAGCAATCTGAACGTTCTGTGCAGAAGTTATCTGACGGCATTCAAGGACTGCCTACACGGCTTGATGAAGTTGTATCAACTGCTCAAGGCTTAGCGGTAATGACCGGAGATATTAATAAAGCTACTGATTTAACTTTGGCATTGAATAATGCTTTTTTGGCGAGTGGTGCAAGTTCAGCAGATGCTGCACGTGGTTTAACCCAATATCAACAAATGCTAGCAAAAGGGAAGGTTGATATGCAGAGTTGGCATACAATTCAGGAAACTATGCCGGTAGCACTTAAAAGAACAGCTGAAGCATTTGGATTTGCAGGCGATGCGGCAACGAGCGATTTCTACGATGCGTTAAAAGACGGAGAAATTACCTTCGATCAATTCGGTGATAAATTAATTGAGTTAAGCAATGAAACAGGCGGCTTTGCTGATATGGCTTTGGAGTCTTCTAAAGGTATTGCTACCTCAATGCAGAACGTAAAGACAGCAGTAGTTAACGGTCTGACAGTCGTTATTGAAGCGTTCGACAATATGCTTCGTGAAGTAACAGGAAAAGGAATCGCTGAACACTTAGACAATCTTAAGGTTACTGTCGGAACAGTATTTCAGGCAATCGGAACTTCTATCGAGCAAGTAACGCCAATTGTTAAATTTTTCTATGAAATTTTTAAAACTGTAATTAATTTTATTGCTGAAAATACTGAAATTGTTGTTGGATTAGTTACTGCATTTGCAACATTTAAAATAATAGAGAGTGTTAATGGCTGGATAACAACGCTTAAAAGCGGACTAGAAACACTATATCTGGTATTGCTTGATGTCACTTCTGGCACTGATACATTTTTGGGTGCGTTGTCCGGTATGAGCGGTTCAGTAGGTGGTTTTGCAGACAAGATCAGCTCTGTTCCGGGCATAGTTGCGACAGCAGTAGGAGCTACTGTTGGCTTAATGACTTGGTATGTTAAAGAACAAGAAAAACGTAATGAAGAATTATTTGGACCATTTTTTGATGCCTTAAATGATTTGGAAAATAGGATTGCTGATCTAGGCGGTAAAACAAATGAAAGCACTGAAAATCATAAAGCGAATGCAGATGCGATAGATCAAAATACTAGCAGTGTGAAAAAACTTGCTGACAGAACATTTGAACTTGCAAAACAACAAAATAGGACAGGCGCTGAAACTAAAGAGCTTGAAGAAAATATCAAGGGATTAAATGACGAAATCGGTCAGGAAGTTATTTTCTATAATGAAAAGACAGGTGCTATCAGCACGACGGCAGGCGAATTGAGTTCTTATCTTGATTTGATGAAAGCTGAAAATCAGCTTGCACTAGAGAAAGAGCGTCAAGTTGAAGTAGACGAGCAGTTAGTAGAAGCTACAAAGTTAAAAACAG
>JAAZPT010000123.1 GCA_012797085.1 Christensenellaceae bacterium
ATCTAAATATCAAAGATAATATTGTTAATATTGAAAAGTCTTATAATTCAAAATTTTTTGAAAAAAACACTTTTTTAGAAATTTATGGTGCTTATGCTAAATTAAGTGGTATGAGATACTTAAATGAAAGGTATAAGTTAGATAACGGAATGCTTTTTGAGGCTTTAACCACAAAGGATGAAGAAGGCATAATTGAGAAAAACTATAATAAAGTTTTGGATTTTTACGATTTTACAAAGGATAATAATATACCTTTTATGTACATAAAATTTCCCGATTTAACCTCCAATAAAAATTATAAAGCGTTACCAAGTATAAATGACTTTAGAGATTATGATGAAAGTATTTATTCAAAAATGCTTACGGAAAAAGGCATTAATTATATAAGCTTTGATTATATAGCCGAAGATGGGGATCTAAATAAACAATTTTTCAAAACAGACCATCATTGGTTGCCTGAACTTGCCTTTACTGCCTTTATAGAAACAACTAAAATATTAAAAAGTGATTTTGATGTAAGTATAGATGAAAATGTTGTTAATATAAATAATTATAATATAGATGTATATAATAATATTTTTTTAGGTGCTCATGGTAGACGTACAGGCTATGTTTATTCGGGCTTTGATGATATTAGCTTAATTTACCCTAAGTTTGAAACTTATTTTACCGGTGAATTAAATCAAAAACCTGTTAGTGGTGATTATTATGATGTTTTCTTTTGCTTAGATCATTTGTCTACTGACGACATATACAACAAAAGTGCTTATGATGTATACGGAGATAGGTTGATGTCAATGAATATTATTAATGGTGCAGCACCCAACAAATTCAAGTTAATGTTGATTCATGATTCCTATACACGACCGGAAGCGTGTTTTTTAGCGACAGCAGTACATAACTTAATTACTGTAGATGTACGGTACATGCAAAAAGCAGGAAAATCCCTTAAAGATTATGTGGCGGAAATAAAACCAAACCTAATTATTATGCAATATAATGCAAATATTAGAAAACCAATAATGTTTGACTTTGAATAAGGGCTTTAAGAATGGCTTATAATATTGACAATATTGTTATTTTAAAATAGAATCATAAGGTGGTTATTGATTATATATAGCCTAATACAATATATATTTTAAAAAATCAACTTATATTGTTAATATGTAATACAATTATTGAGTTCTAATGATGGATATATTGTTTAAATCCCAATCATAGTTTAATCATTCAAAACACAAGGAAAGAGGAGCTATATGCTATTTTCAAGCTTAATATTTATTTATGCATTTCTGCCTACAGTATCAATACTTTATTTTATTCCATGGAACCTTAAAATTAAAAACTTTATATTGCTGATATTCAGTTTGATTTTTTATGCATGGGGTGAACCAATATTTGTATTAATAATGATATCCTCAATAATAGCTAACTGGTTTTTTGGATTGCTTGTGGATAAATATAGGGGTACTATAAAGGCTAAAATAAGTATAGTTCTAACCTGTGTGTTCAACTTGGGAATGCTATTTATATATAAATATTTAGGTTTTACAACGAGTTTATTAAGTACAATATTTCCAATAGAAGTTATAAAAATAACATTGCCGATAGGCATATCTTTTTTTACATTCCAGGCAATGAGTTATGTAATTGACGTTTATCGTGATGATGCAAAGGTACAAAAATCCGTATTTGATGTTGGTTTGTTCGTATCTTTCTTTCCACAGTTAATTGCGGGGCCGATTGTAAGGTATAATACAATTGCTGAAGAAATAAATTATAGAGAACATCATATATCGGAAATGGCAGCGGGATTTAAGCGCTTTTTAGTTGGATTGTTTAAAAAAATACTTTTGGCTAATAGCCTTGCAGTAGTTGCGGATTATGCTTTTGGGCAAATTTCCACATTAAGTGCATCTATGGCATGGTTTGGTATAATAGCATATTCTTTCCAAATATTTTATGACTTTTCAGGCTATTCAGATATGGCAATCGGCTTGGCAAAAGTATTCGGTTTTAACTTGGAAGAAAACTTTAACTATCCCTACATCAGCAAAAGTGTATCGGAGTTTTGGCGTAGATGGCATATTTCTTTAGGCACATGGTTTAAAGATTATTTATATTTCCCCTTAGGTGGTTCCAGAGTGGAAACAAAAGGGAAATTAATAAGGAACTTATTTATAGTTTGGTTTTTAACCGGTGTATGGCATGGTGCTAATGTTACATTTATACTTTGGGGCTTGATGTATTTTGTAATATTAATATTTGAAAAACTAACAGGTATACCAAAAA
>JAAZPT010000004.1 GCA_012797085.1 Christensenellaceae bacterium
CATCACCAACAGTAACAACATCATTATAAATATTTGTGTCTAAAACTTGGGGTATGAAACCGGCCCCTATACCTTGCAGCTGATGTTGCCCACTTGCTTTGCCGCTTAACACTGCTGAGTTTTCAGGCTCTACAGCTATAACTTTTATATTGGGATTTTTGGCTTTTAAATATTGACCTGTGCCTGTTATTGTACCACCTGTGCCAACTCCGGCCACAAAATAGTCAATATTACCTTCTGTTTGTTGCCATATTTCCGGTCCTGTTGTATTATAGTGAGCTTCCGTATTTGCAACATTTGTAAACTGGCTCGGCATAAAGGAGTTAGGGGTTTGATTCAACAACTCTTCCGCCTTAGCTATTGCACCACTCATGCCTTTATCCCCGGGTGTAAGCACCAATTCTGCCCCATAGGCCGACAATAATGACCTGCGCTCTTGGCTCATAGTTTCGGGCATTACAAGCACAACTTTGTAGCCCATAGGTACTGCAATAGAGGCTAAGCCTATGCCCGTGTTGCCGCTTGTAGGCTCTATAATAGTTGCCCCTTCTTTAATTAAGCCTTCTTCAACAGCCTTATTTGTCATAAACAGGGCAGCCCTATCTTTAACACTGCCGGCAGGGTTAAACATTTCAAGCTTTAAAAGCAACTTGAAATTAAGGTTTAACTCCTGCTCTAATTTTTTGGCATGATAAAGGGGAGTGTTGCCAATTAAGTCTGTAAAATTTTCAATAATATTCATTATTCCGTCAACTTTCTAATAGCACAATCATCAGAGATATCCAATGTTGCAAAATAATCCTTAGGAGTTTCTCTACGACGTATTAATTTAAAGTCGCCTTCCTTTGTATAAAGAACCTCACCGCAACGCATTTTACCGTTGTAATTATAACCCATTGCCCTTGAGTGAGCACCGGTATCATGTATAACAATAATATCACCGCTATCTATTTTGGGTAATTTTCTGTCAATAGCAAATTTATCATTATTTTCGCATAGGGAACCAACAACATCATAAACTTCAGTATGGGGTGCATCACCCTTGCCAACTACGCTTATATGGTGATAAGCGCCATACATTGCCGGGCGCATAAGGTCGCAAGCGGAAGCGTCAACACCTATATATTGTTTATGAATATCCTTGTGGCGTATTGCCTTTGTAACAAGCCATCCATGAGGGCCTGTAAGGTAACGGCCAAGCTCTGAAAATATTTTTACACCTTTTATTCCACGGTTAATGAGTTCCCTTTTGTACTCAAAATTAACCCCTTCTCCGATTTTGTTAATATCTGCAATTTTTTCACTGGGATGGTATGGTATGCCTATGCCGCCTGAAAGATTTATAAAATCAAGTTGTACACCGGTTTCTTCCATAAGCTTTATACCGGTTTTTATAAGCAAGGCGGCAAGTTCAGGGTAATATCTACTATCCCTTGTATTGCTGGCAAGGAAGGCATGAAGCCCGAATTTTTCGGCGCCAAGTTTTTTAAGTTTGGTAAGGGCCTCTGTTAGCTGTTCCCTTGTCATACCGTACTTACTTTGACCTGGACTTCCCATAATATCATTTTGGTCCATAAATATTCCACCCGGATTAAAACGCATACATATTGTTTCCGGTATACCGCCGTTTTGGTTTAGGGGCTCAATATGGCTTATATCATCAAGGTTAATTATGGCATTTAGCTTATTTGCATAGGCAAATTCCTCATCGGGTACAGTATTTGCACTAAACATAATATCATGCCCGGTAAAGCCACAGGCTTCTGCAAGCATAAGCTCTGAGAAGGAGGCACAGTCTACACCGCAGCCATGTTCTTTAACTATTTTTAATATGGCAGGGTTAGGCAATGCCTTAACTGCGAAATATTCTTTAAAAGGAGCAGGAGCAAAAGCCTTTTTAAGTTTTTTAATAGTATCTATAATTCCCTGTTCATCATACAAATGAAAGGGTGTTTGAAATTTTTGAGTTGCAGCTCTAAAAACATCATCACTTAGTTTAAAATTGGGCATACATATCAAATCCTTTACACAAATAATTTGCTTAAGTAAAGCAAAATAATGTTATCATTATTTTTTTGATTTGTAAATTAAACAAACTGTTTAAGCAACTTAAGTTTGATTGATTTTTATAAAAATCCATAATAAAAACAAAAAATGATTTTTCAATAAATAATAACAGTTTTTTATTTGGATAGTTTTGATATAAAAACAGAGATCAATTGATCTCTGTTTTTAATATCCTAAACCATATATGAATTTTTTAAAAAAATAATTGCTTGTTTTTCTCGCTCGGTTTATTTCTAGAATTATTTTCTGCGGTTTTTATTACCAAACCAAACTTCTCTTGATATTGCATCTCTATGAATTTGAGCCGCAAGTTTTTCTTCAGGTGTTCTTTCGTCTTTATAGTATTTAGGTTTGTATGTCATTATTTTATAAATCAACCAAATACCGGCAATAATTATTAATCCGGCTAATATTTTTGCAACAATAGGTGACATAACAGTTTTTCTCCTTTCTATCATTTACCCATTTCAACGCTAAGACACTAATTTGCAGTATTTTAAAGAATATCATACTACTAACAAAATAAAAACTACTTTATAATATAATAATTTTATCAAAAAAAGAGCTTTAGCTCTTTTTATATTTGAGGTGGATTGTTTCGGGTTATATCCTCAACATTTATTGTATCAATATTGCTTAAGTTGCAATACATTCCCGCTACGGATATGTTGTAGTAGGCTTTTATAGCTAAGCCTACCGCTTGGGATAATATTAAAGATATAACAGGGCTTGCATCAAAAATACCCAAAATCCATGTTGCAGCAAATTCAAGCAGCATAAAATAAGCCAACATTGAAAACATTGGAAACTCCCTCTTTTTAACAAGGTTTTTGCTTTGCTTTAAGGATTCTAAAACTCCCTTGTTTTCATTTACCATAATAAAAGGGGAGTTAAAATAACGAACAAAGGCAAAAAGGCCAGGTAAAATAAATATTGGACTTAAAAAAGATGCTGCATTACCGGATAATACCCTAAAGTTAATTAAAGCAAAAATTGCCATAAGGGGTACTGCACTCCATAAGGTAATAATTAAAGCCCTAATAACAAATAAAGCCAAGGCTTTAAAATAATTTTTAATTTGAGAAAACAACATTGTTAAGGGCGGAGTTTCACCCAAGTACCTTTTAATAAAATACTCTGCTGAACCCAACCTAAGCACAGGGCTTATAAGTATTGCCAATATCGTTAATAAAACAATAAGCTTTGATTGAGATACATCAATAACTGGTATTTCCCCTGCCATTAATGTAAAAATAAAATCTTCATTTATAAGCCTTAAAACTACCACTTGCAATATGGTAATAAATATCTCGGCAAAGAAGGATAATAATAGGGCGGTTTGCCAATCCTTCTTAAGCATTTTAAAAGCTTTGCGCCTAATTAATGCGGGTATCAACATATTAATCTTCACCTAATAGGGCATCAACAAACTCTTTAGCATTAAAGGCTTGTAAGTCATCTATACCTTCGCCCACACCTACATACATTATTGGAACTTTAAGTTCTTGGCTTATAGCAAAAGCTATTCCACCCTTAGCTGTACCATCCATTTTAGTTAATACTACACCGTTTATATTAGCAAACTCTGAAAAAGCTTGAGCTTGAACCAAGCCATTTTGGCCTGTTGTAGCATCAAGTACCATAAGGCTGCGAACCTCAGCTTCAGGATACTCTCTATCTATAACCCTGCGAAGCTTGTTCATTTCATCCATAAGGTTCTTTTTATTGTGTAACCTGCCTGCAGTATCAACAAGCAACAAATCGGCTTTTTTGCTTTTTGCGGCCTGTATAGCATCAAAAAGAACTGCAGCAGGGTCAGCACCCTCGGCATGCTTTATTATAGGCACGTTTGCCCTATCTGCCCATATGCTCAATTGTTGTGAAGCGGCTGCTCTAAATGTATCGGCAGCGCACATCATAACTGTTCTTCCCAGATTTGTAAACCTTACGGCCAGTTTGCCTACAGTTGTTGTTTTGCCGACACCGTTTACTCCAACAATTAATTGAACCATAGGCCATCTAAGGTCGGGCTTGGGAAGGTCTATAATTTTAAGAAGTTCTTCCTTTAAAAATTCTTTAACCCTTTTAGCCTCTTTAACCCTTTCATCATTAACGCGCTTGCGAACATTATTTACAATGGTATCGGATAGTTTTCCCCCCACATCGCTTAACACCAATATATCAACAAGCTCTTCGTAAAAATCATCATCTATTCTTCTTGTATTTTCAACAAGTTCATCCACCTTATCGGCAACATTAGCACGGCTTTTAAACAAGCCATCCTTTAGCCTTTGAAAGAAGGATTTATTTTCTGACATAAACTCAACCTCACTTCATTAATTGGTCTAATGTTTTTATTATTGGAAAAGCATAACATCTTCCATACTTATATGGTAACACTAAGTTGGCATTTGCACAATTATACCTTTCGAGGCTAATCTCATCCCTTAAATAAATACGCTTAGCAAGCTCATTAGGTATGGCAACAGTTACTCTGCTTTGATCAATATCTTTAGCACAAATAATACAAAGAACACTTTCGTTTTTATAATTCCTTGTATATGCATAAATACCGGCCTCATCATCAACAAGATGGGTTCTAAAGTCACCGTACATTAAGGATGGATATTTTTGCCTTAATTGTGTAAGTAATTTATAATAGCGCAAAATTTTGTTATCCTTAGTATCGTTCCATTGCATTGGGTATCTACAATAGGGGTCGTTTTCACCCGTCATACCTATTTCATCACCATAGTAAATAATAGGAATACCCGGGCATGTCATTTGAAAGAATACTGCAGCCTCAAGGCTTTCCAACCTTTCCCCTACCCTTGTTAATATGCGCATGGTATCATGGGAGCCGAGAATATTCCAAAGCACTTCTGTAACCTCCTCAGGATAGGTTACAAAGGCACGGTTGATTCTTGCATCAAACTCTTTTATGTTTATATCCCTGGCGCCAAACATTTGCCATACGGCACGGCTCCATACATAGTGCATTGTACTGTCAAACATATCTCCATTATTGCACCACTCGCGAGAGTCGTCCCAACATTCAGCAACTATAAGTATATCGGGATTTTCTTTTTTTACTTCACGCCTAAAGTAGCGCCAAAAATCAGGATGAACTTCGGGGCTAACATCCAACCTCCAACCATCTATACCGCATTCCCTTATCCAATACCTGCCTACTTCGGCAAAGTATTTTGCAGCCTCGGAATTTTGTAGATTCAATTTAGGCATATATTTTTCATGAGAAAAACAAGCATATCCACATTCGGGCGATTCCTTAGCACCAAAGAAAAACCAATCATAATATTTGCTGTTTTCTCTCTTTTCCAAAGCATCTTTAAAGGGAGCAAACTCTTGGCCGCTATGGTTAAAAACTCCGTCAAGCATAATTTTTATGTCTGCTTTGTGAAGCTTGTCCACCAGTTCCTTAAGTTCTTCCTTTGTACCCACCATAGGGTCTATTTTATAATAATCAAATGTATTATACCTGTGGGCAGTATCGGAAAGAAAAATAGGAGTCATGTAAACCAATTGCACACCTAACCTTTTCAAATAAGGTACACTGGATATCATACCTGCAAGGTTGCCTCCGAAAAACTTATCGGATGTTATATTTTTGCTGTTCCAACGCTCCATGTTTTTTTCCATTTTCCCTCTGCGGGAAAACCTGTCAGGGAAGATTTGATAGGCTACGCAACCCCTTGCCCATTCCGGCTTGGGCTCTGCCGGGTAAGCATAAGCATAAGCAAATGTAACAACGCCTTCTGATGTATGCAATTCTTTTTCGCTTTTAACACCATCAGGTGTATAAAACAGTTTTATACCTTTATTTTCAAGGGCAAATATATACCTGATACGAGGGTCTTCAGGGTCAAATTTTATTTTATAATAATCAAACATTTCATCTTGTGCAGCAAGGTACATTTGTGCCTGTGATGAATGATAGAAATTTTTAGCACCATAACCGTTGCTTATATAGGCAATAACTTTTTCCCAATCACCTCTGCCTGTTCTAAGCATAAGCACAACAGTTCCATCGGAATTACAGTAGCGATATTCCTCTTTGTTTTGATGATGAATTGCAGCTAGGTTAAAATTTTTCATAATTCCCTCCTAATTTGGCTTATATAATTTAAAAGTAATATCTTCCCCAATTAATGTGTAGTTATTATTTTTAACAAATTCTTCAGCAAATTTGTTTTTTGACCTATCTAAAAATTTATTAATTTGTTTAAAGTCTGCTATTAATATCAATGGTAAGTTTTCATCCTTTGCGGCTTGTATAAGCTTTGTTGTGTATTCCTCATAGCTTACCACATCCAAATCCGCCCAAACTTCGCCAAAGAAAGGCTTATTATCCGATAGTATATAAACAATAGGTGCATCGCCTATTACCATAAGTTTGTAATTTTTAAGTTCGTCTTTATTTATATCATTATAATATTTTTCTAAGCCAAGTGCTCTTACCGGTACGGTTTTCATACCATAAAGTTGAGGCACATTATTGCTTGTTGTTAAAGCATTATAACTATGGTCACCATAGCTTAATTTTAATAATGTATCAAATATGGCGGCTTTTAGATTTATGCCGATAAATACTGCTAAAAGCAATATAGCAGCCGTTTTTATTATATGGGCAAAAAATACATTAATATTTGTTTTGTTAATTTTAAATTTTTTATTAGTATTGTCAATATCTTCTATGGCTTTATTAATATATTTACAAGCAAAGGTTAAATTATTAATAGCTGCCACAATTGATAACGCTACATATGGCAAGGCACAATTAAACTGCATAAGGCCATTATCTGTACCCAATGGTACTGTAAGCATAAATATTATATTGCTTGCCAATATTAGGGATAAAAGAGGCTTTGATTTTCTATAAACAATTGCCCCTAATATGCTTAAAGGGAAAGATATTAATGTAATAATAAAAACAGATATGCTTTGAGATATCCTTCTTGAAACCCACCACGAAGCAAAAATTACACCAAGACAAGCAAAAACATACAATATATATTTAAGTTTTGACTTTACTTTTGATACAAAAACAGTAAAAAATACACTCGATAAAATAATTGCCATATAAACTTTAGCATGGTCTAAAATAAACATAATACCTTGATTTGATTCTGAAATTATTCTATCAAACATACTGGTAATTCCGTGGCTACTATCACCCTTTGATAGATGAAAAAGAGCATTTAAGCCTGCAATTACATTGTTTGTACCAAACAACATAACCACTATGCCAAAACCCAAAAACAAACCGATAAAACCGAACAATGAAAACTTTAAGGCTTGTTTAAAACCTTTTTCTATTGTGTTTTTACCGGTAAAGGCATACCAAAGAGGTAAAAACACACTTATAGCTTGCAAAGCATTAGGTATTCTAAAAAATACATTTAATCCAATTACAAGGCCACTTATATTAATGTATTTTTGGTTGTCTTCATTTAAGCCCTTTATCAATAAATATAAGGCAATAATAAAAAACGAAAATGAAAATGTGTTGTAACTTAGGGTCATGGGGTAGCGCCTTATCATAGCCTCCCCTATAAACATCATAGGTATAAGCCAAAGGGCTGGTATATAATTTTTAAATAATTTTATTACTATATACCATGTAAAAGCATTTAAGGCCCAATCTAAAAGCCTAAACGTTAAAAGTTTTGCATCCGGGCTTATTTTATAAATTAAAGCACCCACTATGTTTGATAATGCCATGCTTATGTTTGGATTTAATTCACCGCTTAAATAATATTTATAATTAGCAAGATAATAGCCTGCGTCATGAACATCAACACCTCTTGTAACAAAAAACACGGGCCATAAAAGAAGTATTATAAGGCCAACTTTTAAAATTATATCATTATATTTTTTATTTATTGTTGGAAGCATTGTTACTCCTTATATGCTTGCAATTATTAAACCTATAATAATTAGGCACAGGCCTAAAAGCTTTTTAGGCGATATACTTTCTTTAAGAAAAAAATAAGCTATAACAGCTACATGCACATAGCTTGTAGCCTCTATCAATGGCATTAGGGAAATCGGTATAAACTTTAAAGAATAAAGGTTTGCCATTGTAATAATTAGCAATAGTAGATATGCGCCTATAACCAAGGGGTTAAAATATTGTTGTAAGCCATTTTTATATTTTTTGTTTGCTGCCAATTTAAGCATAAACTGGGATACTACCCCTAAAAACGCACCTGTGAGTGCAATAAACAAAGCTAATTTATTCATTGCTGCTCACCACCAAATATATGCCTATCAAAACTATTGCCGCACCTATTACGGATTTTACAGTTATTTGCTCACCAAATAATAAAGCACCAAATACAAAGCCATATATTACAACTACGCCTTTATTGGCATATGCCGTTGTTAAGGGCAACTTTACAAGCACTTTTTGCCATATAAAGGCATATATAAGCAAAAGCAGCAATGCAAGGCCGTATAAGGCTATAAATTGAAAGGATAAAAATCCGCTGCCCGCCGCATGCTTCATAGCTACTGTTGAAAGGGAATATAGCAATAGGGCTATATTCAGCATACCATAAGTAGCTAATTTGCTATTGCCCATTATCATCCTCCAGATTTACTTTTTCCTTTATAACATATTGGGGTGATTCGTTTATACAAATATAAATTCGGCCGATATACTCACCTATCATACCCAACATCAATAATATCATGCCCCCAATAAACAATAACACTGCCATAAGGGAACTGTAACCAATAAGTATTTGAGGCATTACCAGTTTGCGTATAATTATAAAAAGACCATATATAAAACCGAAGGTTGCTGTAATGACACCAATATATGTGCTGATTCTAAGGGGTTTAACTGAGAACGCAGTAAATCCGTTCATCCATAGGGCTAAAAGCTTTTTAAACGAGTAGTTAGATTTACCTTCTACCCTTTCCCTATGCTCAACATCCACATGAGCAACATTGCTTGTTGCCCTGAATATTAGACCGCCTAAATAGGGATATGGATTTTTATAATGTATCATCTCATTAACGATAAAGCGTTTTACTGCAAAATAGCTGCTTACTGCAAGTTGCTTGGGTTTATTCGTTAACGTTTCCATCATAAAGCTGTTTATTTTACTAACAAAGTTTCTAAATCTATTATGTTTTTTTACCCTATAACGCGCAAACACTATATCGGCACCGTTGTTTATAACATCAACCAGTTTATATAATTCATCAGCCGGAGTTTGACCGTCATCATCAAGGGAAAAAACGATATCGCCTTTGCTATGCCTAAACCCTGCCATAATGGCTGAATGCTGGCCAAAATTGCGGGCAAAATTAATACCCTTTATTTTAGGATTTGTTTGAGCAAGGTTTTTAATTACATCATAGACGGTATCCGGCGATGAGTCGGCTACTAAAATAATTTCGTAATCAAAATTCGGCCTCGTTTCAACGGTATTTATTATTTCATCAACAACTGCTGTTATTGTATTTTTTGAGTTGTAACAGGGTACAACAAAAGATAATAGGGTCTTACTCATTAATTATGCCTTTCATAAAGGTTTAATCTTATAAAAATTATAAATTTCACCGGCTATAATTTCACAATCAACAGGTTTTAAGCCATAGTATAGAGGCAGCCTTAACAACCTTTCGCTATGGCTTGTTGTATATTTATCTTCCCCTTTAAAATAGCCATATTTTTTCCCTGCTTCTGCACTATGTAAGGGAATATAATGGAATACCGCATGTATACCCTTTGTTTTTAAATGTTCAATAAGAGCAGAACGCTCATCAATATCCTTTGTTTTTATATAGAACATATGAGCATTATGGGTACAACCTTCTATTTGAGCTTGTAGTTCAATTAATCCCATGTCAGCTAAAGGCTTTAAGAGTTTATAGTAAGTATTCCATGCTGCCATACGGGCATTTGTAATTGTTTGATGCCCTTGAAGTTGTGCCCACAGATAA
>JAAZPT010000124.1 GCA_012797085.1 Christensenellaceae bacterium
CGATTTCCTTGTTATTTACATTTTTAAGAAAGGTCAAAACCTTATCCATATCCTTATGTAAATACGCATATTTGTTTAAATTATTAATATTGTCCCTTATCATAAACAATCTCCTTTTTGTTTTTAGCTTAACCCCAAATATATTATAAGTCAATATTTTAACTTGCAAAGCAATATATTTTTATATATTATCTTAATGTGAAATATATTTTATGAGGTAGTTTATGTTAAATGTAATTATTGGAATGTTTATACCTTTTATTGGCACCATGCTTGGTAGTGCAATGGTGTTTTTTATGAAAAAACAAATGAACGAAAAATTACAAAACGGTTTATCCGGTTTTGCATCGGGTGTAATGATAGCTGCATCAATATGGTCTTTAATAATACCCGGTTTAAATATGGCAGAGGAACAAGGTAGTAATATACCTTGGTTACCGGTTGCCTTGGGTTTTTTAGCCGGTGTATTCTTTTTATTGCTTATTGATAAATTAACTCCACATATACACGCTGCAAGCGAAGAAGCTGAGGGACCAAAAGCAAATTTAAAAAAGAACACAATGTTGTTATTATCCGTTACAATACATAATATTCCTGAAGGTATGGCTGTTGGAGTAGTTTTAGCCGGATTATTAAACAACAATTCATCAATAACGTTAGCATCCGCCCTTGCACTTTCAATAGGTATTGCTATACAAAACTTTCCTGAAGGTGCAATAATATCAATGCCCTTATATAGCAGTAGCGACATGAGCAAAACCAAAGCATTTATATACGGTGCCTTATCCGGTATAGTTGAGCCTATTGCCGCCTTTATTACTATTTTGCTAACAAATGTAATATCCGGGATGTTACCCTTTTTATTAGCCTTTGCAGCAGGGGCAATGATATATGTTGTAGTTGAGGAACTTGTTCCGGAATCCCATGGTGGAAATCATGATGATACTGCTACTATATTTTTAAGCTTGGGTTTTGTTATAATGATGATACTTGATGTGGCTTTAGGTTGATTTAAAACATAAAAAAAGTTCGGGTGATTTTACCCGAACTTTTTTTATTTAAATTAAGCTTTCTTTACCGGTGGTTCCTTAAGTTCTTCGCCATTTTCACCTTCATATCTTCTACCCCATCCGGTAGCTACTGCATAACACATTACCAGGAATAAAGTATAAGCATATAGCGTTCCACCTGCTACTTCTAATGGTGATAAGCCTGTAAGAGCAGAACCTATAAATACAAATACACTCATAAAGGGAATACAAGCAGGCAAACTGTTTGCAACTGCGTCTAGTAAGTTAGCACGACGATATGGGTGAATGTCATGTGCTCCACCAATTTTATTAAGCACCGGGCCAAATGTTAAAATACATACACTTGAAACTCCACCAAATATAATGTCGGTTAAAGAAATACCAATAATACTTGCAATTTCTGCACCACGAGGTGTTTGTGCCAATTTGCTGCCAAGAATCTTTTCAACAAGATAATCTAACATTCCAGCCTCCGTTATTACACCCATGATTCCAAAAACAGCAATAACAAGGCCTACCGTTCCAAGCATACTGGATACACCTTTTACTAAGAATCCTGTTATTTCGTTATGAGAAGGATCATTAGCAAACACTGCTGATAATGGGAATAAGCCTAAAGCAAGACCTGTACCTATACCTAAAACCAAACCCACAAATAAGCCCAAGAATATATTCCTTGATTTTGTAGCAACAATCAACATAACCACAACAGGAATCAACATGAAAAGGCTTTTTGGATTGGATAATTCAGCAATTTGGGTGGTTTCTGCTACAACGCCACCACGTCCTCCAAGTAAAACAAAAAGTACAAAAGCTATTGCAGAACCAGCAATTGAGTACCTTAAACGGGAGCGTACACAGCCGCCAACGTCGGCAGGACGACCATTTTTAAATAGCTGTGTTGAAGCAGAGGCTATAGTTGTATCGGAAATCGGAGCTAAGTTATCACCAAATATTGCACCTGAAACTATAGCACCGGCAAGGAACATAGGGCTACTACCTAAAATTATACCTGCAGGATAGAATATTGGGAAAGCAGAAAACATTGTTCCAATTGAGGAACCTGTTGCAGTGGACATAACACATGTAGCAAGAAAAACAAAACCTACAAATACTCCACCTTGCACCCCAATTTTGTTGGCCAACCATACAAAACCGCCGGATAAGCCACTTTCTTTCATCAGGGCTGAGAACATACCTATAACAAAGAAAATAACAATTACTGAAACGGATGCTATTGATGAAATACCTTTTATAGCAGCATCCCAAAATTCAGTATAACTTTTTGCAAATGCACCACCAATTAACAAAGCTACAAAACCTGCCATTGCTAAAGCTTCCATGTTGAAAGCCTTAAGACCGATAAACATTACTGCACAGAACGCAAAAAATATAGCAACCGGTATCAATGACAAAAACATGCTACCCCTAAATTCAAGCCTTTTATTTTGAGTATTTTCATTCATAAAATATTACCTCCATTTTTTATTATTTTAAACCCTTTTCTTCAGCCATTTTCATTAAAACCGCCCTTATGCGATCAAAGCGCTCTTGAGCATCTTCATCACGAGCGAAACAGGCTGTTACAATCCTTATATACCCCTCACCTTGGGCACCATATGGTGTTCCTTGGTTAACCATTATTTTAGCATCATTCATTATACGGTTTGCAACCTCTTCACTTGTGCCAAGGTCGCCAATATATAGCCATGAAAGAATACCGCTTTCAGGAAGTTTCATACGTACTCCGGGTATATCATGGAAAGATTCCCATGCTAAACGACGACGGCGCTCTAAACGTACATAATGACTCTTTAGTATTTCTTCATCCTTTACAGCTGCAATTGCGCCTATTGTAGATAATGTAGAAGAAGCGCCTATAACATTAACTGCTGCTCCATATAAAACGTCCATTATAACATCATCAGTATAAACATAACCTATTCTAAAACCTGAAAGTCCAATACCTTTAGAAATGGAACATACTGTTAATGTTCTTTCCCACATGCCGGGAAGTGTAGCCGGATGAACAAACTCTATACCATCATAAATATGGTCTTGGAATGCTTGGTCACTAACCAATATTAAATCGTGCTTTATTACAAACTCACACAACGCTTCTATACTTTCTCGCCTAAAAACCGTAGTAGTTGGATTGTTTGGATGTGAAATCAGCACCATTTTTGTTTTATCGGTTACACGTTTCTCGAATTCTTCCATTCTGAATTGATAATTATCTTCTTCATACAATGGCACAGGGACTGTAACCCCACCTAAAAGTTTACCGTTAAGAAAGTTACTTGGATAACTTGGATCCGGAACCATTATTTCATCACCCGGTGAAATAAAAGGCATCATTGCAAAAAGCAAACCGCTATCCGAACCCGGTGTAACTAACATGTTACGGGAAGGATCCAGTTTTAATCCTGTTTTTTTGTTTACATCTTCACATAAAGTTTTGCGTAAATCAAGGTCTCCAATAGGCATTGAATAGTGTGCTGCAAAACCATCATCAACGGCTTCATGAAGTGCTTTTTGGACAGACTCGGGAATAGCGGGATCCGGGAAAAATGGATCTGCCCATGCCATAATATCTCCGCCAGCCTTCATAAAGTTACCGGCCCCCTCGCCAACATCCGCCTTAGTAACGGCTAAGAATAATCCCCCTTGTAAATTTTTAAAACGATCATTCATTAAATGTTTTATATCCATTTTTCCACCTTTCTGCAGAGATTTCTGCAATTATTACCTTCCAAAATAATTAAATTTAGTTTTTAACTAAATAAAAATTCAAAGCACCGACCGGTAAGCATACATTTACAACTTTTATTACTAATAGTTACAAACACAACTTTTTATTGTTTGTTAAAATATACCCCCTCTCCCCACCCTATTTCCCTTTTTTGTCTTGTTGAGAGAAATTCATTCTATAATAAAAGAAGCAAACACAAAACCACCGGTTCACCTTGCTTTTAAATTAGTTTTAATACTTACATAGTATACTTTCACCAGCTATAATTTTTATACTTAAATAAAAAGTATACTTGTAAACATCTCATGCTAATAGTATATGTTTTAAAGGGATTAAAGTCAATACCTTTTTATGTATTTTTTTAATCAAAAATACATAGTTATTTCTATTATTTTAATGTTGTTTAATATATTTTTGTTATTATCAATATAAATGCTTCTTAAAAACAAATTAATTCCATATTGTTTTACAAATTTAAATGTAAACACAAGGCTTAAAACTTGACAAAAACCCATCTTAATAAGATAATTAAACTA
The DNA here is from genome assembly GCA_012797085.1 of Christensenellaceae bacterium. GTDB lineage: Bacteria > Bacillota > Clostridia > Christensenellales > Aristaeellaceae > JAAZPT01. Next base: position 4,320 of record JAAZPT010000124.1, read on the forward strand.
CGTTTTATTATTTGGAGGTAATATGCTTAAACATACAATAAATAAAGTTGTACAAGGCAGTGCCGCTTGGCGAAGCGGTATAAGAAAAGGCGATAAGCTATGCTCCATAAATAATGAAACAATTCAGGATCAAATTGATTATCAAGCTCTAAGTTATGGTTCTAAAATAGATATAGTTATTGAAAAGCCTGATAACAGCACACATCATTTGCCCATTATTAAAGCAGAGGGTGAAGCATTAGGCTTGAGTTTTGATAAATCTATGGATTTGAACATAAAGTTTTGTGCCAACAAATGTATATTTTGCTTTGTTGACCAAATGCCAAAAGGTTTAAGAAAAACTCTCTATGTGAAAGACGATGACTGGCGTTATTCCCTAATGATGGGTAATTATGTAACATTAACAAATGTAGGCGAAACTGAGTTTGAGCGCATATTAAAGCGTAAACCGTCACCCCTTTATATTTCTGTACATGCCACAGACGGTGATGTGCGAAATATGATGTTAGGAAACCCCACAGCAAATAAAATAATGGACAGGCTTAAAAAACTTGCTAAAAACGGTATTCAGTTCCATACACAAATTGTACTTTGTCCGGGAATTAATGATGGTGAAATATTAAAAAAATCTTTAGAAGATTTAATCACTTTTATTCCAAATATTTTATCTGTTGCTATTGTACCTGTAGGTTTAACAAAGTTTAGAAAAGGTTTATATCCTTTACGTACTTTTACAACTTTTGAAGCAAATGATATAATAGATTTGATTGCGACTTTTCAAGAAAGTTGTTTAAAGAACTTTAATACAAGGCTGATATATATGGCTGATGAATGGTTTGTTTTAAGTAAAAGGCCAATACCTAATGAAGAATACTATGAAAATTACCCTCAAATTGAAAATGGTGTTGGTATGTTAAGGCTATTAGAGAGCCAAGTTAAAGCAATTGCAACTTTGGAAGATACGCTGAATACAAATAAAAAAACAGAAGTCTCTAAAAATTTAAAACCTAAAAATATACTTATAGCTACAGGTGTTGCAGCCTCACATTTTTTGGATAAAACCATAGAAAAATATAAACCAATTAATATGAAACACAAAGTTCACGAAATAATTAATTATACTTTTGGAGAAACAGTTACTGTAGCAGCACTTATTACCGGGAAAGATTTAATAGAGCAAATTAATAAGCTTGACTTATCACAATACGACGAGTTATGGATAACTGAAACAATGCTTAGAGTTAACGAAAAACTCTTTCTTGACGATATATCCCTGGAAGAGGCAAGAAATAAAATAACCTTGCCTATAAAAACAATAGGTTTGGGTGGGGATAGCTTATATGATGCAATGTGGCAAAATTAAAGGAGAAATAAATGACAAAACCATTGGTTGCTGTGGTAGGACGGCCAAATGTTGGAAAATCATCTTTTTTTAATAGAATTATGGGGAAAAGAATATCTATAGTAGAAGATATTCCCGGTGTTACAAGAGATAGAATTTACGGCGATGCAGAATGGGCCGGGAAAAAATTTACCATGATAGATACCGGCGGTCTTGATATGAAAAGCGATGATGTATTGCTTAGTCAAATGCGTTATCAGGCTCAAATTGCTATAGATACTGCAGATATAATTTGCTTTTTTGTAGATGTTAGAGAA
>JAAZPT010000125.1 GCA_012797085.1 Christensenellaceae bacterium
AAAAGAACGTTTGTTAATAGAAATGTTCTTGAATTTTTAGGTCCTAATAAACTATTAAAACCATTTCCACCTATTGCAGGGTCGGCAAGGCTATTTAAACCTTCAGTTAAGCCGCCTGCACCCTTTATTATGTAAAATACTACAGATAATATACCAACAATCATAATTATGCCTTGTATAAAATCTGTAATGGCTGTGGCTTTATATCCACCTGCAAATAGGTAAATACTTGATATTATAGCTATTATTATTATGGCTAATGTATAATCAACACCGTAACTTAATTTAAATATTGAGCCCAAACCTTTATATACACTGGCAGAGTAGGGTATCAAGAAAATGAAAATTATAATTGCCGATAATATTCTAAGAAATCTACTGTTGAATCGTTTTTCAAAAAAACTGGGTATAGTACCAACTTTTAAATATTCACCCATTATTCTTGTGGGTTTTGCAATTAATTTCCATGCTATTAGACTACCAATTAATGCGTTACCTATACCACACCAAACTGCTGCAATACCGGCATTCCAACCAACAGAACCTGAATACCCAACAATAATTACGGCACTAAAATAGCCGGTACCGTAGGATAAGGCGCTCATCCATGGTCCGACATCGTAACCACCCAAAAGGAAACCCTTAATAGATAGGGACTTTTTAGCAGTAATAAATATTATTGCTACCATCATAACTACATAAGCTACCAAAATAAAAACCTTCATAAAAATACCATCCTTCCATACTACAATTAGTTTAAAACATTAAACTATTCTACATTTCTTAATTATACATATAAAAAAATAAATTGCAAGTATTTCTTTTGTATTTATATTATTATTGACATTAAATTAATAAAAGTCTATGATATATGCATAAGTTTAAAATAACATCATAAGGAGGATTTTTGTGGACAGTGACCCTTGTAGTAGTAAGTTTATAAATTTTACTATTACCGATAATAATCTTAAAATAATAAAGCATACAAACATAAAATCCTCTGTTTTTATATGCTAAAAATAAGCTTTTTAAAAACTATGCCTTGGATTTTATGCAAAAATTAAAACAAAGAGAGGCTAGTTGATTTGAAACGTATTTTTAAAACAGTAGATGACCATCTAAATGAATGTTCAACTCTTGAAAAGGGTTGTTGGGTACATCTACTTAATCCAACAAAAGAAGAAATTGAAGGCTTAAATGTTCGCTTTGACCTTGATCCAACATATTTAAGGGCGGCATTGGACGATGAAGAAAGTGCTCGTATTGAACGTAATGGGGATCAAACTCTTATCATAGTTGACGTACCGTATGTTGAGGCAGATGATGAAGGATATTCTTATCTAACATTGCCTTTAGGTATAATATTGGTAGATGAAGCAATAATAACAGTATCTACTAAAGAAACACCAATTATTACAGATTTTATTGAAGAACGTATTAGAGGTTTTTGGACTAATAAACGTACTCGCTTTATATTACAGCTATTACATAGAAATGCTGCAAGGTTTTTGGCATTCCTTAAACAAATAGACAAAGCAAGCATGTATGTCCAGGATAAGCTGCAAAGTTCCCTTAGAAACAGAGAACTTTTACAGATGATGAAGTTAGAGAAGTCACTTGTTTATTTTAGTACTTCATTAAAAAGCAATGAAATAGTTTTAGAAAAAATGATGCGCCTCGACATGTTAAATAAATATCCGGAAGACACCGGTTTGCTTGAAGACGTAATTATAGAAAATAAACAAGCAATTGAGATGTGTACAATTTATAGGGATATTATGAGTGGAACGATGGATGCTTTTTCATCCATTATTAGCAACAACCTTAATATTGTTATGAAAATTTTAACAAGTATTACTGTTGTAATTAGTGCACCAACATTGATTGCTTCCCTTTGGGGAATGAATGTACCGGTACCTTTTCAAGAATCCCCCTATGGTTTTGTTATTGTTTTAGGTATTGGTATAGTATTATCAGTAGTGGCCTTTTTTGTACTTTGGAAGAAGAAAATGTTTTAAATATTAGGAGTTTTTATGCAAATAGCTTTAATTACAGGTGGAACACGAGGAATTGGTGCAAGTGCAGTAAAGTTGTTTGCAAAAAATGGCTACAAAGTATTTTTCTTTTATAAAAATAGTGTTGTTAAGGCAAC